>JBJTIQ010000047.1:0-2670 GCA_046095085.1 Actinomycetota bacterium
AAGATCGGACCCGCGTGTCCGCAGTATCCGCTCACGCACCTGGCCACTGATCTGGCTGCCCTTGACTCGATCACGCCGCAGGGCTTCATGCAGCCCGGTGCGCACAACATCCCCGTGCCGCACATGTACTACAACACGGGCGATCCGACCAGTCTCAAGACCGACCCGAATGGCGTCGCCTACGTCTCGGAGGTCGTCGACGTCTACGCGCCTGGAGACATGACCCTGCGGGGCCTGGTCAAGCAGAACGTCAATCGCAACGGGGCCAAGTTCGTCGAATACATGATCTCCTTCTCGGTGTGCGAGCACCTGTGGTTCACCACCGCGCACATCTTCGATGTCAACCCTGAGCTGCTCGCAGCGGCTGAGAAGTCGCCACTCTTGGCCAATCAGTGCAAGGCGGGCGGTCAGCAGACTGACACCCAGGACTGCACCTACGAATACCTGCGCTACCCGATCAAGGGCGGCACCCTGATCGGCAAGGCCAGCGGCCGCGCTCACGGGTTCGACTTCGGATTCACCGACACCAAGCAGCCGGTGCCCGGCAAGCTGGATCCGGGTGCGTTCTCGCCGCGCTGGGCGGCGGGCGTCTGCCATCTCAACTACTACGCACCTGAGCTCCGCGCCAAGATCCAGGCCAAGGTCGTCGGCAACAACGGGTGCGGCCAGTTGGTGTCCGACGTCCCCGCGACGGCGTCCGGCGTGTGGCTGGCCGTGGGCAAGCGCATGGAAGCCCAGCGCGAAGACCTCCACGTGGCGCTGGCAAAGCACTGGTCTGAGAAGGGCAAACTCGTCATGAGCATCGGCAACATGACAGACATCCAAGGGCTTCCTTGGGGACGCTACGAGCTGACGCCGACCACGTCCGGCAACAACCGCGACTTTGCGCTGGTGAAGCCTGGTGAGGTCGTCTGCTACGACGCGCTCATCGCGACCAGGGGCATGACCGCGGGACCCACGGTCTACATCACGATGAAGACTGGCGACATCGAGCAGCTGCAGATCGTGGGCACGACGGGTGCCTGCCCGGCAAGCCCGACGTCGATGCCGGCCGGTGCCAAGACCTTCGAGAGGCGCAACACCCTGAAGTAGGCGCGACCTCGCCTCTCCCCTTCCGTAGCATCACCCCGGAAGGGGTGGGAGAGCGACATGGACGCGGGATCGGCAGCTCTGCTGCTGCTTGTCGACTTCCTCGTGCTTGTCGCCATGGCGATCACGATCGGGTTCGTCGCCCCACGTTGCCCTGATTCGTGGTTTAGCCGCGATATCGGACCGTTGAGACTCACGCGCTTCGACACCGTTCGCAGGTATCGCCGCATCGGAATCCCGTGGTTTTCCAAGTGGCTTCCCGAGGGTGGGTCATGGATGGGCGGGGAGAGCAAGTCCTCGCTCTACGGGATCGACGCCGCCAGCCTGCAGGCCTATCTCGTCGAGGTCAGACGTGGGGAGTGGGTGCACTTCCTGTCGGCCTTCACGTTCATTCCCCTCGTCTTGTGGAACCCATGGTGGGCGATGCTCATCTGGTTCCTCATCGTGGGCGTCGGCAACACGGTGTTCTTCCTCGTCCTGCGCTACAACCAGGTGCGGATCACCCAGTTGCTCAGGCGCATGCAAGGGTGAGGTCCATGGACTATGGCGTCACGTCGATGGTGGCACCGCTGCGGCGGGTGGCCGTGCGACCGCCGGCGCCGGCGTCGGACTTCGCCAGGGCTCATTGGGCGCAGCCCCTCGACATCGAGGTCCTCCTCGAGCAGCACGCCCAGTTCGTCGCGATCCTCCAGGGCCTCGGCTGCGATGTAGCCGTGCTGCCGCCGCTCGAAGGGCTGCCCGACTCGTGCTTCGTCTACGACCCCGCCTTCGTCGTGGCCGACGGGGTCATCCAGCTGAGTGCGACGAAGCCGGTGCGTGTGGGCGAGCCGGAGCGGCTGTGCGCGGATCTTGAGGCTCTGGACTTGCCCGTGATCGGCCGTCTCGAAGGCGCTGCGACGGCTGATGGCGGAGACATGTTTTGGCTCGATGACACGACACTTGCCGTCGGTCGCAGTTATCGCACCAATGCGGCGGCCGTGAGCCAGCTGCGCTCGATCCTCACTCCGCGCGGCATCGATATCGAGGTGTACGACGTGCCCCATGACCAGGGTCCGGAGTGGTGCCTGCATCTGATGTCGGTGGTATCGCCTGTGCGCGAAGACCTCGCGGTCGTATACGAGCGCCTTGCGCCCGTGGCGATGCTGGAGGAATTGCGGCGTCGTGGCGTGGAGTTGCTGAGCGTGCCCGAGGACGACTGGTTGACGCTGGGTGGCAACGTGCTCGCCGTGGCACCCGGAGTCGTGGTGCTGGCCTCCGGCAACGACGCAACCGCCGAGGCGCTGTCTTCGCGGGGCTGCGACGTACACGTCTACGCGGCGAGCGAGATCACCAAGGGCGAGGGCGGGCCCACCTGCCTGACCCGCCCGATCCTGCGCGCATAGCCCTGCCCCAGATGTTGAGTGGCGGGGGGGGTTGGGGGGGGGCGCGGGGGGGGGGGGGCGCACACCCGCGCCAACACACCGGGGAGGGGTGGGGGTGCCCCCGGCGCCGGCGCGCCCCGCACCCCCCGCCACTCAACAGCAGGGGCAGGACTAGGCGCGAAGGATCGGGCGGGTCAGGCAGGTGGGCCCGCCCTCGCCC
>JBJTIQ010000048.1:0-5409 GCA_046095085.1 Actinomycetota bacterium
TCTTCCGCGACCAGATGGGCTGCCCGTGATCCTGCGCATGTCGACCCTCTTCCTGCGAACGCTGCGGGAGGACCCCGCCGACGCCGAGGTCCCGAGCCATCGCCTGCTCGTGCGGGCCGGCTACGTCCGCCGCGTGGCCCCCGGCATCTTCTCGTGGCTGCCGCTCGGCTACCTCACCTATCGCAATGTCGAGGGCATCGTTCGTGCGGAGATGGACGCCGCCGGATTCCAGGAGGTTCACTTCCCGGCCCTGCTACCCCGAGAGCCCTATGAGCGCACCAACCGCTGGGACGACTATGGCGAGACGTTGTTCCGACTGCAGGACCGCAAGGGAACCGACCTGCTGCTCGGTCCGACGCACGAGGAGATGTTCACGCTCATGGTCAAGGGGGAGTACTCCTCCTATAGGGACCTTCCCCTGTGCATCTACCAGATCCAGACCAAGTACCGCGATGAAGCCCGCCCGCGTGCGGGCATCCTGCGCGGCCGCGAGTTCGTGATGAAGGACTCCTATTCCTTCGATGTCGACGACGCCGGGCTCGAGCGCTCCTACCTGCGACACCGCGATGCCTACATCTCCACGTTCGATCGCCTCGAACTCGACTACGTCATCGTCTCGGCCCAGTCGGGCGCCATGGGCGGCTCCCAGAGCGAGGAGTTCCTCGCCCCCACGGAGTCTGGCGAGGACACCTTCATTCGCTGTACGTCGTGCGACTACGCCGCCAACGTGGAGGCGGTCGTGACACCTGCGCAGGCTGCGCAGCCCACGAGCGGGCTCGCGGCGGCGGTCGTCCATGACACTCCGAACACGCCCACCATCGCGACGCTGGTCGAGGTCTCCAACGCCCGGGCCGAGACGCAGCGGTCCGATCGCCCGTGGGCCGCCTCGGACACCCTCAAGAACGTCGTGCTCATGGCGTCATACCCGGATGGGACCGAGGAGCCGGTCGCGATCGGCGTTCCGGGAGATCGCGAGGTCGACCTCAAGCGCGTCGAAGCGGCTCTGCATCCCGCGGTACTCCGGCCGTTCGAGGAGGCGGACTTCCCGCGCTATCCCGCACTGGTCAAGGGCTACATCGGGCCGGGGGTGCTCGGTGTCGTCGGCGGTGGAAGCGTGCGGTTCCTGGTCGACCCGCGAGTCGCGGTCGGATCAGCGTGGATTACCGGCGCCAACGCGCCAGGGCAGCACGTCTACGGACTCGTGCGCGGACGCGACTTCGAGGTCGACGGCGAGATCGAGGCGGTCGAGATCGTCGAGGGGGATCCGTGCCCCCGCTGCGGGGGGGTGGTCGAGATCGCTCGCGGTATCGAGATCGGCGACATCTTCCAGCTCGGCCGTAAGTACGCCGAAGCCCTCGGCCTGACCGTCCTCGACGAGAACGGCAAGCAGGTCACCGTGACGATGGGGTCCTACGGCGTCGGCGTCTCGCGTGCCGTGGCGGCGGTGGCCGAGCAGCACCACGACGAGAAGGGCCTCGTCTGGCCGCGAGAGGTGTCACCCGCCGACGTTCACATCGTCGCGACCGGCAAGGAGGACGCGCCGTTCGAGGCGGCGGAGGCCATGGCGAGTCAGCTCGATGCCTCCGGCGTGCGCGTACTGATCGATGACCGCCGGGGTGTCTCTCCTGGCGTGAAGTTCAACGACGCTGAGCTCATCGGCGTGCCCACGATCATCGTCGTCGGCAAGAGACTCGTCGATGGGCAGGTGGAGCTGCGTGACCGTGCGAGCGGTGACAGCGTCGACATGCCCGTCGGTGACATCGTCGAACGCGTCATCGCCATCTGCCGCCAGGCGTGACTCATGCGCGTCGAGGCGGTCATCTTCGACTGGGGCGGCACTCTCACGCCGTGGCACGACATCGACCTGGTCGACATGTGGCTGGCCTACGCACAGGCCTTCGAGGCGTCGGACCCGCGTGACCTGGCCGAGTCACTCGCGGGCGAGGAGCGCGCGCGCTGGCAGCGGCAGCAGTCGACGAGCGGGGCCGACGGCACGGGCGCGCTCGACCACCTCTTCGAGGGCGTGGGCATCGACGTCTCGACGGCCCGGCACGGCCGTGCTCTTGCGGCCTACCTTGCCCACTGGGAGCCGCACACCCTCGCTGACCCGGATGCCATCGAGGTGCTCTCCGGCCTGAGGGCGCGCGGCGTACGCGTGGGCATCCTGTCCAACACGATGTGGCCGCGTTGGCATCACGAGGCGGTGTTCTCCCGCGATGGACTCCTGCCGCTCATCGACGCTGCGGTGTATTCCAGTGAGATCGCAGTCGCTAAGCCCCATGTCGATGCGTTCCAGGCTGCGCTTGCTGCCGTCGGCGCTCCCGCATCGGTCACCGTCTTCGTGGGTGATCGGCCCTGGGATGACATCCACGGAGCCCAGGAGGTCGGCATGCGGGCGATCCTCGTACCCCACTCGCGGCTGGGCGATCAGGCAGTCGATATCGACGTGACGCCCGACGCGGTCGTGTCCCGATTAGGCGAGATCGTCGGCATCATCGATTCGTGGCGTGACGCGTGACGCCCGACTGGTACGTCGTGGTCGCCCTGTGCGCGGTGGCCGCCGCAGCGGGATGGGTTGACGCGGTTAGCGGCGGCGGCGGGATGCTGCAGCTGCCCGCCCTCCTCATCGCCCTGCCGGGGCAGCCGCCCTCTGTGGCGCTGGGCACCAACAAGATGTCGTCGATCCTCGGTACGTCGGCGGCCGCCATCACGTACGGGCGCGTGGAGCGTCCCCGCTTCAGCACGGCCCTGCCCATGGCGGGGGCGGCCTTCGCGGGCGCGGCGCTGGGGTCGTTCGTTGCCGTGCACCTTCCGGCAGCGATATTCCGACCGATCATCCTGCTCGCGCTGATCGTGGTCTGGTGCTTCGTCGCCTTCCGACGCAACCTCGGGCTGGTGGAGCGCGAGACCTCGCGGCGACGTCACCTCACCACGGCGGTCGTCGGCGGCCTCGGCATCGGGTTCTACGACGGGGCCATCGGCCCGGGCACGGGCTCGTTCCTCGTCGTGCTGCTCGTGGCGGCCCTCGGCTACACGTTCCTGCAGGCGTCCGCCACGGCGAAGATCATCAACGTGGGCACGAACCTCGCCTCCCTGATCGTGTTCGGCCTGGCGGGGTCGGTGCTGTGGGGCGTCGGGCTTCTCATGGGCGCGTGCAATGTCGCGGGCGCCATCGTGGGCGCGCGCATGGCCATGGCCAAGGGGAGTGAGTTCGTGCGCACGGTGCTGCTCGCGGTCACGGCGGTACTGATCGTGGTGCTCGCCGTGCAGATCGTCCGCGGGTCATGAACCCGCTCAGAGACCGACGGCGACGGACATGCTCTTCGTGGTTCCATGGGCGAAATACACGTAGACCTTCGACTTCTTCCTAGTCGGCTTGAAGGTCCAGGTGAAAGTTCCCTTTGTTGAAACAGTCGGGTGAGTGCCGCTCGCCATGACCCACTTGACGTTGGGCGGGTAGCGGACATAGGGCATCAGCATGGAGCCGGGGTCGATGCCTGTCGAGGATCCGCTGCAGACGACCGTCCGAGCACCCACTGTGCCCTTGGCCTTGCAGGCGACGGCAATGGTCGGGGACTCGGTGGACGAACTGGCGAGGACGTAGGTGCCGACGTAGCCGCCCACGCTCGGAGCGAACCCTCCCGCTGACAGAAGGACAGAGCCATCGGCGCGCAGGATCACGTCGGCATCGTTGCCGAATCCCTGCCCCACCGCATTGGTCAGACTGATGGCCGTGGGCTCGCCGAACGTCAGCCCGCCGTCTGTGCTCCTCGCGTAGTACAGGCCCATCGGCCCGGTGGGAACGCCACCGGGGCCCACGCCAAGGTCGAACGCGAAGAGGCCGATGGAGCCGTCAGGGTGAAGGACTGCCGCCGGGTGCTCGCCGGAGCGAGTGATGGCCGAGCCAGGGCCGTATCGCACGCCGGGGTCCGCCGTCCAGGTGAGGCCGTCCGGCGACGAGGCGCTGTAGATGCTGTGCGCCTTCGGCTCGCCTCCCGCAAGGACGAAGTCGGAGAAGAAGGCGCGGTAGGTCCCGTTGGCGAGCTTCACGATTCCAGGGCCGGTGATGGCGGTGCCGTACGGCGCGCTGGGAATGCAGTCGGCCTTCTCTAGCGTGAACGTGTAAGAGGTCAAGCTTGGCGACACCAAGCAGGCGATGCCGCCGCTCGTCGAACTGTAGAGTCGGAGGCGACCGTCGCCGGTCTTGACGACGCGAGGGAAGCCATAGCCATTGTCGCTACCGAAGACGCTGCCGACACGAGTGAACGTCTTGCCGCCGTCTGTGGAGTCGGCGACCTCAAGGCCGCGGGCCTGTACGAAGACGAATGCCCTGATGGTCCCGTCGGGGAGAAGCACCATCGACACATCGGCCACCGGTTGGCCGACCTGCGAGCCCATGACCGTCGGGTTGAGGGCACTATCATTGAGCACTGACGCGGTATAGGGACCAGCGGGAATCTGGTCTGCCGCGTCTGCAGTGGCCATGGACGCGGGTGTTGTGAGAATGGCGGCGACGGTGAGTCCTGCCAGGAGTGCAGTGCGCATGGTGCTCCTAGACTAGTTATAGCGGCGAGGCTAGCCGATCTAGTCGGTGGGACGCCCGGGGAATGCCTGGGGCTCGCCGCCCCATCCGATGGCGCGAACCTCGCACTCACAGGCAGCCAGGGCGGCATTGACCCGCTCCTCGCCCGACGTGGCGGCGGCCAGGTCGGAGTAGGTCGCGGCAAGTCGAGACTCGACGTCGGCCAGTAGCGCGCGAGCCCCCGCCTCGTCAGCCGGGGGTGCGATGTCGTAGCCGCCGGGAGTGCCGGCGATTGATGTCGCGCCCGCCAGGCCGCGTAACTGCAGGACCCGGGCTCGGTGAGCGGCGAGTCCGCCCAGGGCGCGGTTGCGATCCGCACCGGAAAGCCGTGAGCCGCACAGCCCGTAGGCATAGAGGGCTGCCTCCTCGCCGGCGATCGCGTCGCCTAGCGCGCTCATGAGGATGGCGCCTTCAAGAAGGCGGCATGGCCGGCTTCGGAGGCGCCGATGAGCGCGAGAAGGCGGGCCAGTTCGGGCCCGACAGCGCGTGAGCACGCGTTGACGCGGGCACGCGCCGCGTCCGCTTCCGCAGCGGCGAGGTCCTGTCCGCTGGGAACCGGGGGAACTGTCGCGGAGGCCGGGGGCGTGGGAGTGGCCGGGGTCGAGCCGAGAGCTCGTGCATGCTCGATGTGCTGATCGCGAATGAGAGTCAACTCGTCGGCCCGGCCGGATGGCACGGTCAGTGCCGCGTCGTACAACGCCACCAGCGCCCACTCCTGGGCCACCACCTCGGCCCGGGTTGCCGCATCGGGGTCGGCGGTTGGCGAGGTGTCGGCATCCGAGTCGCCTCCCGAGGTGCAGGCAGCGAGGCCGGCACCAGCCAGGAGG
>JBJTIQ010000049.1:0-3573 GCA_046095085.1 Actinomycetota bacterium
GTCTGCAGCGACGGCGTCGGTCGTCACGGACTCCTCCTCATTCACGCCCACTTGACCCTAGCGAAGGGGACGCGGGCAAGCCTGTTCAGGTTCCCCGGCGCCTCAACCACCGGTACCCCTCGAACCATGCGACCGAGACCAGTCCCGCTCCAAGGGAGAGGGCCCACTCGAGGGGCGTGAGGGCACCGAGCGCGAGTGCCTCCCTGATGGGCGGCACTCCGATGAGCAGGACCAGCATGGCGGCAGCCACGCCGATGACGATGAGCAGCGCCGGATTGCGGCGAGTGAACAGCGCCCGCACGGCGGAGACGTGCCGCGAGCGGTCGTGACCCCCGCCATCGCCACCTCCCGGTCACCACCAGGGTGGCTCAGTCAGCGCGAGATCGGACGCGACGTCTCAGGAGCTGACCGGTCAGGATGCGGAGCCGACGGAGCGACGTCCGCGGTGTGACATGACCGACAGCCAGGACATTGACGACATCAGGGAGCCGGCGCTCAGGAAGGAGCCCACCGACAGGACCGACAGGGCGGACCCAATCGAGCCCACCGACAGGACCGATCCCACACAGCCGATCGAGAGGGTCGAGTTCTTCGAGTAGATCGACAGGAACGAGCTGTCGGAGCCGATGCTCCACTTCGACGCCACGTCAGATCACCGCGTCGAAGAACTTCTTGGTCTCCGGGCGCTGCGGTGACGCGAACATCTCGGCAGGCTTGCCCTGCTCGAGGATGACTCCCTCGTGGAAGAAGCACATGTGGGTGCCAACCTCGCGAGCGAATCCCATCTCATGCGTCACGACGATCATCGTCGTGGAGTGATCCTCGGCCAGCCGCCGCATGACCGCGAGCACCTCGTGGATCAACTCCGGATCGAGGGCCGACGTGGGCTCGTCGAAGAGCATGACCTGGGGCCTCATCGCCAGTGCGCGCGCGATGGCGACGCGCTGCTGCTGGCCGCCGGACAGGCGAATGGGGTGCTCGTCGGCCTTGTCGACCATGCCCACATCGGCCAGGAGCGCCATGGCGCGCTCGTGCACCTCCTTCGCAGACTCCTTGCCCACCTTCAGCGGGGCCTCCATGACGTTGTCAATCACCGTCATGTGCGGGAAGAGGTTGAACTGCTGGAAGACCATGCCGCACTGCGTGCGCAACTGACGGATCTGCTTGCGGCGATGACGGGTTGGCGGACCAGCCACGATCGAAATCCCGGCCACATCGATCTCGCCCTGCGTGGGCTCCTCCAGGAAGTTGATGCAGCGCAGGAAGGTGCTCTTACCTGACCCCGATCGGCCGAACACCACGACGACCTCGCCCGCATTGACGTCGATGTCGATGCCCTTGAGGACCTCGAGGTCGCCAAACGACTTGTGGAGGTTGCGGACGCTGACGACGGGCTCGCTCATGACGCCTTCACCGCCGTACGCACGTATCCCTTGCTCATGCGCGCCTCGAGCTTGCGTTGGAAGAAGGAGAAGATGCCCGTGAGCCCCCAGTAGACGAGGGCCGCGATGATCAGCGCCTCGAGGTTGCGGAAGTCGGCCTTGCCGGTGAGCTGGGCGACGCGGAAGGGATCGGCCCAAAGGATGGTTGTGCCGAGCAGTCCGATGAGTGCGGTGTCCTTGATCATCGCGATGAACTCATTGCCGGTTGGCGGGATGACGATGCGCGCGGCCTGCGGCAGGACGACGCGCCACATCCGCTGGCGGTAGGACATGCCCAGGGCCTCGGCGGCCTCGGTCTGACCGTGCGGGACCGCCTCGATGCCCGAGCGGAAGATCTCGGTCATGTAGGCGCCGTAGTTGAAGGCGATGCCCACGACACCGGCCACGGCCGCGGGCCAGATGAACCACGCCGCATAGGGCTCGGGCAGCAGGCCGATGGCGAGCTGAGGAAGCGCGAGGTACCACAGGAAGAGCTGCACGATCAGTGGCGTGCCGCGGAAGAACGAGGTGTAGAAGCCACTCACGCCGTAGGCGATCGGGTTCTTCGAGATGCGCCCCAAGGCACCGAGAAGCGCCAGGATCATCGCGAGCGTGATGGCGATGACCGAGAAGAGGATCGTGACCCAGACGCCCTTGACGATGGCCGGGGCCTTGTCGATCATCCAGGCGATATCGAACCCGCTCTTGAAGAAGGCGAACGCCAGCAGGGCGAAGATCACGGCCCAGACGAGGGCCACCTTCACGCGGAAGGGGACCTTCAGGCTCGCTGCCTCCAAGGACTCCGCGAGCCCGTGACGCTGCCGCGACCCGGGCTCGCGGGTAAGCCCGGTTGCGGCGGCTTCGCCGTCGCGCTGGGCCCCAGAATCAGCCATTGGGCGTCAGGCGCCCGGGCCCTTGGTGATGTCGACGCCGTACCACTTCATCGACAACTCGCTGAGAGTCCCATCAGCATGCATCTCGGCGATGATGCGGTTGAGCTCGGCGACGAGGCTGTCGACGGGAAGAGGCGAACTCTTGTCGGCCGCCACCGCGAGGGGCTCCAGGAAGACCGGATCGCCGACGAGGCGGATCTCCTTGCCCTTCTTGATGGCCTCCTCGAGCAGCGGCACGGCCGAGACCATGGCATCGACGCGGCCCAGCTTGAGGTCCTGCAGCGCCGTGGTGTCGGTGTCGTAGGTCACGATCTCGACGTCCTCGGGCACGAGGAACTCGAAGTTGAAGCCAGGAATGCTCAGCGTGCGGTTGAGGTAGTACTCGTAGGTGCACGCGCCACAGACGCCGACGCGCTTGCCGGCGAGCTGGTCGATCGACTGGATATCGCTGTCGGCATTGACCGCCACACCCGCGGGCGTGAAGTAGTAGGGCTCGGTGAAGTCGAGGACCTGGGCGCGCTCATCGGTGATCGACATGGAGCCGACCGAGACGTCCCAGCGGTCGTTCCAGTTGCCAGCGGTGATGACATCCCACGACGGGGTCTCCCACTGGGTGGTGACGCCCATGCGTGTGGCGATCTCGTTGGCGACGTCGATGTCGAAGCCCTGCCACTCCTGGGTGGCCTCGTCGAACGACGACTGCGGCGGGTAGGCCGGGTCGGTGGAGACGCGGAGCACTCCGGCCTCCTTGATCTTGGCGAGCAGGTCAGCCTCGGCCGGCGCGCTGCTCTCGGGGGCCGGGGCGCTGGACTCCGCGGCGCTGCTCTGGGGCGCTGGCGCCGAGGACGATCCCTCGCCCGACGACGTGCTGCTGGATCCGCAGCCGGCGACCACGGCCCCACTGAGGGCCAGGACTCCCACCACGCACAGGGTCTTCAACGAACGCATCAACATCCCCTTCCTCGGTCTGTCCCGCCATTCTGGGGGCCGCCGGGGCCGGGCGGCCCCGAATCGCCGGATTGTTGCCGACCCGTGGCCGAAGCGGGGGTCCCGAGCGCTTGGATGGGCCCGTGACGGAGCCGGCGGCGGTCCAGCGCCCCCCTCGGGGCGGCCGGGCCGACCCGACGAAGGCCCCCTACATCGACGCCCTCCGGGCCAACGCCCGCGGCGGCTGGACCCGATGGGCCATCCCGGCGCACCAGGACCAGCCCGACCGCCATCCGGCCCTCGCGGCGCTCGCGGGCCTGGAGGCCCTGGCG
>JBJTIQ010000050.1:0-2705 GCA_046095085.1 Actinomycetota bacterium
GGGGTGCGACACCACCGGATGCGGGGCCTGCACCGTGCTCCTCAACGGACGACCCGTCAAGAGCTGCACGGTCCTCGCGGTCCAGGCCGACGGCCGCGAGGTCGAGACCGTGGAGGGGCTGTCTTCGGCGCAGCAACTCCATCCACTCCAGGAGGGCTTCAAGCAGGAGCACGGCCTGCAGTGCGGCTACTGCACGCCGGGGATGATGATGGCGGCGAAGGCGCTCCTCGAGCGCAATCCCGACCCCACCGAAGACGAGGTCCGGTGGGCACTGTCGGGCAACATCTGCCGGTGCACCGGCTATCAGAACATCGTGAAGGCGGTCCTGTGGGCCGCTCAGAAAATGCGCGAGCAGGAGGGCTGACCAGCATGGCGCTTGACGAGCTCAAGATCGGTGGCATGGGCGCGAGCCGCCGCCGTGTGGAAGACAACCGCTTCATTCGCGGCAAGGGACGCTACGTCGATGACATCGTGCTGCCGGGCATGCTCCACATGGAGATCCTGCGCAGCCCGGTGGCCCACGCTCGCATCAAGTCGATCGACACCAGCGCCGCCTGGGAGGTGCCCGGCGTTCGCCTGGTCCTGACCGGCGACACCATGGCCGCCCGCAACCTCGCGTGGATGCCCACGCTGTCGTACGACACGCAGGCGGTCATGGCAACCGACAAGGTGCGCTTCCAGGGCCAGGAGGTCGCGGCCGTCATCGCCGACGACCCCTACATCGCCAAGGATGCCTGCAGCAAGATCGTCGTCGAATACGAGCAGCTCCCGCCCATCGTCAACCCGTTCCAGGCCCAGTCGCCCGATGCGCCGCTCATCCGCGACGACAAGGAGACGCAGGCCAACAACAAGATCTTCGACTGGGAGATCGGCGACAAGGCGGCGACCGACCGGGCCTTCGAGGAGGCTGACGTCATCTCCAAGATCGACCTGCACTACCCGCGGTCGCATCCGTCGCCCCTCGAGACGTGTGGATCCATCGCCGACTACGACCGGGCGACCGGCAAGCTGACCGTCTACATGACCACGCAGGCTCCGCACATCATTCGTGCTGCCGTCGCGATGGTGGCCGAGCTCCCGGAGCAGATGATCCGCATCGTCTCGCCCGACCTCGGCGGGGGCTTCGGCAACAAGGTGCCCGTCTATCCCGGCTACGTGATCTCGATCCTGGCCTCGATCCTGACCGAGCGTCCGGTGAAGTGGATCGAGGATCGCTCCGGCAATCTCATCTCCACGGGCTTCGGCCGCGACGTCTACCTCCAGGGTCAGATGGCCCTGCGCAAGGACGGCAAGATCCTCGGCCTGCGCATGCACACCATCTCCGACCACGGTGCCTTCTACGCCGATGCCCAGCCCACCAAGTTCAAGATCGGCCTGATGCACTCGGCCTTCGCGGCCTACGACGTCCCGGCCGCACACCTGACCAGTGAGGGCTGGTACACCAACAAGGCGCCCGGTGGCGTCGCTTACCGCTGCTCCTTCCGAGTGACCGAGGCGATGTTCTTCCAGGAGCGCATGATCCACGCGGCCGCCAACGACCTCGGCATGGACCAGGCGGAGTTCCGCAAGGTCAACCTGGTCAAGGACGACATGTTCCCCTATCGCACGGCCTTCGGGTTCCTCACCGACTCGGGGCAATACGGCAAGTGCCTTGACGTCGCGCTTGAGGCGATCGGCTACAGCACCTTCAAGCAGGAGCAAGAGGAGGCGCGCAAGCGCGGCAAGCTCCTTGGCCTCGGCATCTCCACCATGACCGAGCCGCTCGGCGCCGGCAACAGCCGCGAATACGACATCATCGGCATCAAGATGTTCGACTCAGCCGAGCTTCGGGTGCACATGACCGGCAAGGCCATCCTGCGCACGGGCGCCAAGACCCAGGGTCAGGGCCACGAGACGACCTGGGCGCAGATCGTCGCGCACGAGCTCGGCATCCCGGCCGACGACATCGTCGTCGAGGAGGGCGACACCGACACCGCGCCGTTCGGCATGGGCACCTACGCGTCCCGGTCGACCCCGGTGGCGGGCGCCGCGGTGGCGATGGTCTCCCGCAAGATTCGCGCCAAGGCACGCAAGATCGCCGCGCACCTGCTGGAGGTCTCCGAGGAAGACATCGAGTGGGAGCTCGGACGCTTCTACGTGCGCGGCAACCACGAGCGCGGCGTCACGATCCAAGATTGCGCTCTCGCGGCCTACAGCAACGTGCCCGACGGCATGGAGCCCGGCCTGGAGAACAACGCCTACTACGACCCGCCCAACCTGACCTGGCCGTTCGCGGCCTACCTCTGCAAGGTCGAGGTCGATCCCCAGACCGGCGTCTGGGACGTCCTCAACTTCGTGGCGGTCGATGACTGCGGCGTGCGCATCAATCCGATGATCGTCGAGGGCCAGATCCTGGGCGGCCTCACCGAGGCCTACGCCATGGCGAGCATGCAATACATCACCTTCGACGAGGAGGGCAACTGCATCGGGTCCAACTTCATGGACTACCTGCTGCCCACCGCGTGGGAGACCCCAGGCTTCGAGTTGCACGAGGTCGTGACGCCCTGCCCGCACCATCCGATCGGTGCCAAGGGTGTCGGGGAGTGCGCGACCGTGGGCGGCCCGGCCGCCTTCGTCAATGCGGTCATGAACGCCATCGAGCACACCGGAGTTCGCAACGTCGACATGCCGCTCATGCCCAACCGGGTCTACGAGGCCCTGCAGAC
>JBJTIQ010000051.1:0-9806 GCA_046095085.1 Actinomycetota bacterium
CCGTGCAGCCCCGTGTGATCAACGGCGAGATCGGCCCGTCGCCGGAGTTCGGCTTCATCGTGGCCCTCGGCGATCGATCGACCTATGCCTCCTACGGCATGCCCGACGCCCAGTTCTGCGGCGGGTCGCTGGTGAGCCCGACCCTCGTCGTCACTGCGGCACACTGCGTGGTCAACACGCGAGCCAGTTCGATCGTGGTTGCTTCGGGGTACCCCACCGGCAACCTCTCGCGCTCCGACCTCACGGTCAGCAATGTCTCGGCGATCACGCGGCACCCGGACTACGACAACAAGTCGCAAGACAACGACATCGCCGTGCTCACTCTCGCTACCCCGTTGACCGGCATACCGACGGTCACGCCGCTTACACAGGCGGAAGCGACCACGATGACCGCCGCGCGCGCACCAGTTGCCGTCGCTGGCTGGGGCGCTATCAACCAACAGGAGCCGTGGGTCTCGCCAAGCCGACAGAACTTCGTCTATCGCTACGGCGAACTCGTGGTCTTCCCCGAGTCCGCATGCGGCGGCGGCCAGTCGTTCACCATTGACGGCGTTCGCTTCAGCGGCTACGGCCCCGGCGACGTCAATCCAGCGGTCATGCTCTGCGCAGAAGGGGTCAACGGTGGCGAGATCGTCGACAGCTGCGTGGGCGACTCGGGAGGTCCGCTCATCGCTGGCACCGGCACCGGGCGTCGACTGGCCGGCGTCGTCAGCTGGGGGCTCGAGCAATGCGCCACCAGAGACGGTGCCGGTGTCTACGCACGCGTATCAGCCTTCACCACTTTCCTCAAGGGCGCCGGCGTCCCCTTCGACTCCGAGCCCGTCGATGGGCCACAGGCGCCGACCATCGCCAAGGTCACCGGCACCACCAATTCACTGACGATCACCGTCGCGCCCAGTGCCGTCGGTGCCGTTCCCGAGTCCTATGAGGTCGTGGCCGTCGACGAGCAGGGTGCCGACTCGACGTGCACGATGGCTGCGCAAGGCACAGCATCGGCTCAGTGCGCGATCGACGGCCTGCTCAGCGGCGCCCTCTACACGATCACCGCCACTGCCACCGCAGGCGGTGTGATCTCCGTTCCCTCCTCCCCCGTCACGGCCCGACCCGGGGGCCTGCCAGTGCGACCGCGCATCAGCTTCGTCCAGGTCGAGCGCGGTGGCTTCGCTGGCTTCCTCGTCAAGAACATCAGCGGCAACGGCTCGCCGGTCCTGACCAAGAAGGTGACGTGCAATCCACGTTCGGGTGTCTCCCGAAGTGCGCGTATCGACGCCGACGGCATCGCCGTCGTGTCGCGCCTCAAGCGCGGGACGACGTACTCGTGCCTGGCGAGTGTCTCGACCGCCTACGGCACCGCCTCGTCGCGCCCCGCCTCCCTTATCGCCAAGTAGTCCACCCCCCAACCGCCGCGGCACTACGCTGCCCCCATGCGGGCAGCCGTCTACGAAAGCCGCGGGGCATCCGACGTACTCCAGGTCAAGGAAGTGCCGACTCCGGGTCCGGGCGTCGGCGAGGTTCGACTCCGACTCCATGTCGCGGCGGTCAATCCCACCGACTGGAAGGCGCGCAAGTCTGGGGGCGACCTCGATGCGGGCTTCCAGATCCCCGGTCAGGACGGCGCGGGCGTCATCGAGGCCGTCGGGCCGGGCGTCGACCTCGGCCGTATCGGCGAGCGGGCCTGGGTCTACCACGCCGCCTACGAGCGGCCATTCGGAACGGCGGCGCAATTCACCGTCGTGCCAGCGCGGCAGGCCGTGCAGATCCCCGAGGGCATCGGCTTCGATCAGGCCGCCGCGCTGGGCATTCCCTACATCACCGCCTACGGGTGCCTCTTCTCTGACGGGCCCATCGATGGGCAGACGATCCTCGTGCATGGCGGTGCCGGCGCGGTCGGGCATGCGGCCATCCAGTTGGCACGCCGCGCGGGAGCCCACGTCATCACCACCGTCAGCAGCAAGGCGAAGGCCGCCATCGCGACATCAGCCGGCGCTCACGTGATCGTCGACTACACGCAAAAGAGCGCCCTGGAGCAGATTGCTGCGGCGGCGCGTGCCGGGGTCGATCGCATCATCGAGGTCGATCTCACGCACAATCTCGAGCTCGACCGTGCCGTCATCGTTCCCCACGGCGTGATCGTCACCTACGCCGCCGATGCCAATGATCCGATGGTGCCCGTCAGGGCTCTCATGAACGGCAACGTGACGTTGCGCTTCGTCATGGTCTACGGCTTCACCCCGTCGATGATCGCCGCGGCCATCGACGACATCACGCGGGGATTGGTCGACGGCGATCTCGCACCGCTGCCGGTGATCCGATTTAGCCTCGACCAGATCGCCGCGGCCCATGATGCGGTGGAGAAGCGCTCCACCGGCAAGGTGCTGATAGACCTTCCCTAGCGGCCCTCACCATCGAGTTCGCCCAGGAGGTCGACGCGGCGCTGGTGGCGCCCGCCGTCGAAGGCGGTGCTCACGAACACCCCCAGGGCATGCTGGGCCTCGGCCACCGCCGTGACTCGACCGCCGAAACAGGCGACATTGGCATTGTTGTGACGCCGAGTGAGCTCGGCGTCTTCGGCGGTGCGAATGACCCCGGCGCGCACGCCGGGAATCTTGTTGGCCGCCATGCAGATGCCCTCGCCACTGCCGCACACCGCGACTCCGAGCTGGGCATCGCCCGACGCCACCTCACGGCCCACGGCCGCGCCAAAGACGGGGTAATCGCAACTGTCAAGTGAGTCGGTGCCAACGTCGATGACTTCATGGCCCTGCTCATGCAGCCAGTCCTGAAGTGCGGACTTCAATTCGAATCCCGCATGGTCGCTGCCGATCGCGATTCTCATAGTGCGCCTCTCCCCTCGACGGCCGACAGCCATCGCGCCCGGCGTTCGGCCACGACGGCATCCTCGCGTGCGTTGACGATGGCATCCTCTCGCACCCCGGCCGGAGGGATCAGGGCATCGGCCAGTCGAGCTGCACCCACGACGGTCGCATCACCCACCTCGGCGGGCCGAAGCGCGGCGCCGAGAGAGGTCGCCAGCAGCTGGACGTATGCGGCGTCGCGGCTGCCACCGCCCAGAAGGGTCACGGGCTCCGCCGGCGCCGCGCCGGATTCACCCACGGCGTCGTAGGCCGCGCTCACGGCGTATGCCATGCCTTCCAACACGGATCGCAGCATGGCCTCGCGCGATGTGCCGAGCGAGAGCCCGCTCCAGCCAGCGCGCAACGTGGGATCGAGGTAGGGGCTGCGCTCGCCGGCGACGAAGGGGAAGAACAGCGGGTCTGCGCTTTCGACGCCCTGCGCGAGGGCGCGCTGCGCCTCCGCCGTGTCGGCACCGAGCCAGGCGAGTGCCCGCTCCAGTGCGAGCCCGCCGCTTTGGACCGCTCCGAGGCGATACCACGATTCGCCGATGTCCCCCGTCGTCGCGAATGTGTGCGTGCGAAGTGTCTCGTCCGGCCGCGGGGAGTCAAGGACGCTACTGATCTGCGTGCCCGTCCCGAGCGCGATGGCCCCGTGGCCCGCGGTCAGGCCCAGTCCGCGAATCCCGCATGCAGCATCTGCGCCCCCCACGACCACGGGCAGGCCGTCGAGTGATCCCGCGGCGCGCCGCGCGACGCCGCCGATCGCGGATGACGGCATGACGCGCGGCAGGAGGTCCGGGCGTACGCGCGCAGCCGCCAGCGCCGCCTCGCTCCAACCACCCGCAACGATGTCGTAGAGGAGCGTCCCGCTCGCATCCGAGGGATCCGTCGCCGCATCGCCGGTGAGCATGAGCCGCAACCAGTCCTTCGGCTGCAGAGCCCATCTCGCGGCACCGATCATGTCGGGCTCGTGGTCGGCAAGCCACGCAAGCGTTGGCCCCGCGAACCCCGGAAACGCCGCGGAGCCAAGCCTGGCGAGCTCGCCGGCACCCAACTCCGCGGAGATGCGGGCTGCCTGCTCAGCACTTCGTCCGTCCGCCCAGGTGATGGCGGGTCGAAGGGGCGTGCCATCGGCCGCGCACAGCACCACGCCGTGCATCTGCCCGCTGAGGCCGACGGCTTGCGCTGGCTCGGGCGACGTAGCCACGACCTCGTTGGCAGCATCGACCGTTGCTGCTAGCCACTCGGCGGGATCGGCCTCGGCCCAGCCCGGATGCGGGGAACGCACCGGATAGGGGCGAGTGGCGGCCGCTAGGACGCGGCCGTCGTCGCCGACAGCCGCCACCTTGACGGACTGGGTGCCCAGATCGATGCCGACGACTGCCATGGGGACATCCTGCCGCGCTAGCCTTCGGGCGTGTCCGAAGTGGTGTGCATCGGCAGTCTCAATGTCGACCTGGTGTTCCAGGTCGAGCGGATGCCTGTCTCCGGGGAGAGCGTGACGGGCCGCAACCTCGAGCGACACCTGGGCGGCAAGGGACTCAACCAAGCACTGGCGGCCGCACGGGCCGGCTGCCAGGTCGCGCTCGTCGGGGCCGTCGGCGATGACGATGGCGGCACGTGGATGCTCGGCGAGCTCGCCGACGAGGGCGTCGACGCCACCGGAGTCGCGCGCGTCGACGGGCCGAGTGGCACGGCGCTCATCGAGGTCGATGCCACCGGCGCCAATCGAATCGTGGTGATTCCCGGCGCCAATGGCTGGGTGAATGCCGACTACACCGCCACGCAGGTGAGTCGGCTGGCCCCGGCGGCAGTTGCGCTTGCTCCGCTGGAGGTGCCCCCGCAGGCCGTGGTCGGTGCGATACGCGCGGCCCGCGCCGCTGGCATGACCACCATCCTCAACCCCGCCCCCGTGCCGCATGACGGCCTCCCGGAGGGCTTGCTCGAACTGTGCGACATCGTCATTCCCAACGAGCACGAGGCAACCAGCATCACCGGCATCGACATACACGACGTCGACACCGCACTGCAGGCCGGGCGTGCGCTCATGGATCGCGGCGCTGGGAGCGCTGTCGTCACTCTCGGCGCCCGCGGGGCGGCCTGGGTCACCACGAGTGGCACGGGGCATATCCCCACCTACGCCGTGCGCGCTATCGACACCGTGGCCGCGGGTGACGCATTCTGCGGCACGCTGGCCGCATCACTGGCCGGCGGGGTTGAGTGGGAGCGTGCGCTGCAGCGGGCCTGTGCGGCCGGAGCGCTGGCGACCACCATCGTCGGTGCATCTCCATCTCTGCCTCGCCTCGCCGACATCGAAGCCCTCATCGCGACCGGGGAGGTCACGTGATCGTCAACCCGCAACTCGCATCGCTCCTGGCCCGCTTTCGTCACGCCAATGCGATCGCCATCCTCGACGCGCCCTTCCCTTCGTATCCCGAGGTAGAGACGGTGGAGTTGATCCTCGCGCGCGGCATACCCACGATCCCGCAGGTGGTTGACGTTATCCTCGCCGAGCACGAGGTGAGCAGCGTGGTGATGGCCAAGGAGTTCACGCAGGCTGTCGATGCGACCACCCAGGCCGAATACCTTGCGCATCTGGGTGAACTCCCCATCGACTGGATTGACCACGTCGACTTCAAGAAGCTGGTGGGCACGTGCCTGGGCATCGTGCACACCGGCGATCCCGTGCCCTACAGCAACGTCATCCTGCGCTGGGGCTGACCCTAGGCTGTGGCCATGACGCGTCATGCCCTCGTACCGCGCATGGAGCGTCATGCGACATCGATCTTCGGCGAGATGTCGGCGCTCGCCAATGAGGTCGGGGCGATCAACCTGGGCCAGGGATTCCCTGACACTGACGGCCCCGAAGAGGTCAAGCAGGTGGCCATGGCCGCCATCGAGGCCGGCCTCGGCAATCAGTACCCACCCGTGCATGGACTCCCCGATCTCCGCCTGGCAATCGCCGAGCACCAGAAGCGCTTCTACGGCTTGGAGATCGATCCGCAGACGCAGGTGGTCGTCACGACGGGTGCGAGTGAGGCCATCCAGTCGGCCCTGCTGTCGCTGGTCGACCAGGGCGACGAGGTGATCGTCTTCGAGCCCTGGTTCGACATCTACGGGGTTGGCATCGACCTCGCGCATGGCCGGAGAGTGTCGGTGCCCCTGCGGCCGCCGACGTTTCGCCCCGATCTCGACGCCCTCCGCGACGCGATCACCGACCGCACCCGGCTGATCCTGCTCAATTCGCCGCACAACCCGACGGGCGTTGTCTTCACACCCGACGAACTCCAAGCTGTCGCCGAGCTCGCCATCAAGCACGACCTCATCGTGTTGTCCGACGAGGCCTACGAGCACCTGTGGTACGACGGGCATCCCCACGTGCCGATCGCCACGATTCCTGGCATGGCCGAGCGGACCGTCTCGGTCGGCAGCGCCGGCAAGTCGTTCTCCTTCACTGGCTGGAAGGTCGGCTGGGCTACCGGTCCCGCCGAACTCATCCGTGCCGTCCGCGCGGTCCGCCAGCATCTGTCCTACGTCTCGGGCGGCCCCTTCCAATTCGCCATCGCGCACGCACTTCGCATGCCCGACTCCTACTACTTCGAATTCCGCCACGACCTACAGCGCAAGCGCGACATCCTCACGCAGGGGCTGCGCGGCCTCGGATTCACCACGCCAGGGTCGGCGGGCACCTACTTCCTGACCACGGATCTGGGACCTTTCTCGGAATACCGCGACGGGCTCGCGGCAGCGCGCGACCTGCCCTACCGGGCCGGGGTCGTCGCCATTCCCCTCCAGGTGTTCTGCGACCACGAGGAGATCGGGACGCACGCACTGCGATGGGCCTTCTGCAAGAAGCCCGAGGTGCTGCACGAGGCACTCGATCGGCTTGGCAGTTCGGCGTAGGGCACCATTGATCCATGCCGCAGATCGAGTACGTCACCCTTGCCCACCACGCCGAAGCCGTCAATGGCTTGCTCTACCTCCAGGGAGCGGGCTGGACCGACCTCGAGCAGCCCATCGACAGCGAGGGCAATCTCGGCATGCTTCACCTGGGTATTGGCGTGAGCATCCTCATCGGATGGAACGAGACCAACCGCAGCTACCCCCTCACGATATCCGTCGAGCACGAAGACGGTGAGCAGCTCTTCGCCGTCGAGGGCGCCGTCGAGGCCGGCCGCCCAGCCGGTGCCACGCCGGGCGCCGACATGCGCAGCGTCCTCGCAGTGAGTGGCGAGGTGCAGTTCGGCAGGCCTGGCGGCTACGTCGCGCGCGCATTCATCGGCGACTCCGATGGCGGCAGCTCACGCAACGTGTCGTTCCGCGTCCACTATCCCCAGGGACTCCGGTCGCCCGAGCCCGGTGGCCCAGCCGACTTCACCCTGCCGGAGTAGGCGTCACCGCAAAGGCATCCCTCTCGCGATCGCGCGAGAGCACGCCCTTGATCGACGTGACCACCCACAGGGTGTCCATCTCGACGCGACCACCCAGGCCTCCGCACGTGAATGCCGTCGCCGGCACCGTCATCCGCCACGAGGGAAACGACTCGACCGGTCGCGGCATCATCCTCATGTCCATCCCCGACCTGCACGTGCCATAGAGATAAAGGCCCGACTCTTCGTGGAATGCCGCTGGCTCCCACGCAGTCGATCGATCCAAAACGGTCCAGCCGGGCGCCAACTGCCAGTGCTGGTACCACTGCTGATCGAACCGCGCCATGCCCACGTCTCGCACACGCAATGAAGTGGCGGGCGCAGGGGGCATGGCGGTGTCGTCTACCGCCGAGGGCAGCATCACGGGCTGCAGGGGAATGCTGATGTCGCGGGTTGACGCGAGCGCCCCATCGTCCCAGCTCACGACGTATCGGTCGACGGTGTCGTCAGAGACATCGCGGGCCTTCGTCGACCCTCGTGGCTGGGCCCGGTGCGCCTCCAGCACCGTGTGCGCATCACGAGACTGGGCCCACTGGTAGCGCTGACCCTTCGACTTGTCGAACAGGCCTCGATCCGAGAAGACCGGCACCCCCTGCGTGAACCAGGTGAGCGAACCATGGTCGTAGTGGCCGTGGAAGGTGCGGCGCGGCCCGAAGCGCAGGGTGTAGTGCGTGGCGGTGTCGTCCCAGGACGATCGGTTGGCCGCCCAGCCGCGGCCCACGCACCACAGTCGAGTGGGTGCCTGCGCGGTGTCTACGCGCAGCTTCGCCGGGTCGATCACCGACTCGTTGCCATCGCCGATGGCCTCGAGTACGCCGTCGGGCCGCATGAGCTGGACGATCGCGAGCTCGGCCGAGCGAATGCGATCACCGACAACCTGCGCCGACTTGCTCGAGGCCGCCGCTATAGCCATCAGGGATCGCTCCCACAACTGCACATTAAGAAGGTGGTAGCTACTCGATTGCTCGACGCTCATCCCGCACTTCGCGAAGACGCTCTTGGCGTCCTGGTCGAACCGGCGAATCGCGAGATCTCGCCATTCTGAGCGCCCGAAGACGCTGGCCGCCTCGATGAGAGTGAGATTGGCCAGAGTCCCGTGGTTATGGACCCGATTCAGCGGCTGTCCGCGATAGCGATGGGGGTCTGCGTTGGCAAGGACGAGCCGCTCCATCACCGGCACGAGACGCTCATCCTTCGTATAGGAGAACAGACACGAGATGACGCCCATGCGCTGGCGGACCGCGCTCTGGGTCCAGCCCGTTGCGCGAAGCCGGTCCTGTCCGGTCGTCGATCCAGGGTCCGGGAGTACGGCATCGCGATCGAGAATCACGTCGACGACAGGGAAGTCCTGCCTGGTGGCCAGCACCAGCCACGCCATCGAGTGGAACCGCGTCACGAAGGTCGTGTCTCCACGGACATCCTGCCGCCACTGCGCATCGGGTCCGATGACGTCCACCGTGCGACCGGCCAGGTGCAGCAGACCCGAGGTCTGGAGTTCGCTGACATCCGCGCCCATGCGCTTGGCCGAATTGACCTCCGTGTCGCAGATGCGCGGCAGACGGCCAGCAGCGGCGGCCGGCACGGTCACCGCACCCAGCAGCAGGCCGGCTACCAGGCACGCGGGGAGGATCCACCGGCGCATGACTATCCGTCGACCGATGGGTTCACCGTCAAAGTCGTCGTCGCGCGAGCATCCTCGCCCTTCTTGGCGGCGACGCGGCACTGCAGGTCCCAGGCGGGCACCGCCGTGCGCCACGCCGTGAATGCCTCCACCTCGACCGCCTTCCAGCGCGGGCAGTCGATGGTGAGCGTGGCACCGGACTCATGCCGTGCACCGGTGCGAGTAGGGGTCCAGCCGGGCGCGAGCTGGAAGTGCTGGATCCATTCACGAGCCCCGGATCCTACGTCGCGTACGACGAGTCGGGAACGAGTGAAGGTAACCGTGCGATCGCGCGTGATGCCGTCGTCGGTGCCTCGGAGTCGGAACGACGTATCGGAAAGGCGCTCGCCCACAGTGTCGGGATTGATGTTGGGTGAGCCAACGGGCTCGAACACCGAGTGCGCTGCCATGTCGTGCGCATAGCGGTAACGAGCGTCACGGTCTTTGTCGTAGAGGCCGCGATCAGACAGGATGGGGATGCCGTAGGTGAACCACGTCATGCTGCCGTGATCGCGATGGCCGTGGTCGTGCACGGGCGGCCCGAATCTCAGTGTGAAGTGCATGTCCTCGACGGTGCCCGCCGCCCACCCCGTCTCGGCGCACCACAGGGGCTCGCCGTTGGGCGCGGTATCGCTCGTGGGCTGCCCGTCACCGATGGCTTCCAAGACTCCGTCGGGCCTGACCAGCGCGCCCAGGGCCTTCAATGGTCGAACGAGAGGGCGTCCGAGGTGCTCGGCCGCCTTGGAGTAGAGCCGCACGTTGTGCAGTTGGTAGCCGCTGGCCTGCTCGTACATCATTCCGCACGGCTCAAAGACCTCGGGCATGTCTCGCTCGAATCGCTCGAGAGCGACGTCAATCCAC
>JBJTIQ010000052.1:0-10936 GCA_046095085.1 Actinomycetota bacterium
TCCCGCGCCGACTGTGCACCTGTGCGCACCGTTCATGAGGGAGACCCCGGCACACCTGCACACTCGGCGGCGGAGACCCGGGGGCTAGCCGCGTTCGACCAGCGGCAGGGAGCGCAGGCCCCGCTCCAGGTGCCAGGTGACGAGGGCCGCGGCCAGGCCACTGGCCTCACGGCGGTGGCGGGGATCGCTCGCGTCGGCCAGGGCCCAGTCGCCCGACAGCAGCGCACCCAGCAACGCCAGGGTCTCGGGAGCCGGGGTCGCGCACCCCGGAGGACGGCACTCCGTGCACAGGGCCCCGCCCCCGGTGATCGAGAACGCGCGATGCGGTCCGGGGGCGGCGCAACGAGCGCAGTCCCAAAACGAGGGCGACCACCCGGCAATCGCAAGCGAGCGCAAGAGGAACGCGTCGAGGATGAGCGATGGGTCGTGAGTGCGCGAGACCAGGGTGCGTAGGCCTCCGACGAGCAGGAGGTATTGCTGCACCGACGGCTCACGCTCCACGGGCGTCAGCCGCTCGGCCGCCTCAAGCATCGCGGTGCCGGAGGTCCAACGGGGGTAGTCACCGGACAGCTCGGCGCCGTAACTTTGCAGGGACTCCGCCTGCGTCACGGTGTCGAGGGACCGGCCCTCGTGCAGTTGAAGGTCGACATGACCAAAGGGTTCGAGGCGCGCACCGAAGCGGCTCCCGGTGCGGCGCACGCCCTTCGCTACCGCGCGCACGCGCCCCCGACCCCGGGTCAGCAGGGTGACGATGCGGTCGGCCTCGCCCAGGCGCTGCGTGCGCAGGACGATGGCTTCGTCACGATACGAAGGCATGGGACATGCTCTCCCATCCTGCTAGCGTCCGGCCATGAGCGACATGCCCTCCGACGCCCCCCGGCCTGAGCGCCCAGCCTTCATCACCGTCGGCCTGGACGCCCGATGGCTGCGCCGCTCACTCTTCATCATCGTTGCGGCCATCATCCTGTGGCAGATCATCCAATGGTCATGGACCGCACTCGCGGGATTCGCCTTCAACATCCTGCTCGCCTTCCTGATCGCGATGTCCTTCGATCCCGTCATCAGCGCCCTGGTCAGACGCAACTGGAAGCGGGGCCTGGCCACCGCGCTGGTCTTGGGCGTGGTCTACCTCATAGGCGCTGGCTTCCTTGTGCTCTTCGGCAGCCTGTTCGTCCAGCAACTCGGCCAGCTCGCCAGCTCCCTGCCCGAGACAGTGACCGAGATCGTCGCGTGGCTCAACAGCACTTTCGGACTCGCCATCGACACCAAGCAGGCGGTCGACAGCTTTGCACTGACCCCCGAGCAACTGGGCAACTACGCCAGCCAGTGGCAGGGCGGCGTCGTGGGTCTGGTGACCGGCGTACTCAACGTCTTCGTCAATCTCGTCGTGATCATCGTCTTCTCCTTCTATCTTGCCGCTGACGCTCCGCGCATTCGACGCACGATCGCTTCGTGGATGCCACAAGGGTCCCAGCGAGTCGTTATCACCGTGTGGGATATCTCGATCGAGAAGGCCGGATCGTTCGTGCTGAGCAAGATCATCCTCGCGAGCATCTCGTCGGTCGCCTACTCCGCGTTCTTCTTCCTGATCGGCGTTCCGTTTTGGCTGCCCATGGGCGTCTTCGTCGGATTCGTCGGCCAGTTCATTCCCATGGTCGGCACCTACATCGGGCTTGCTGTCCCCATGGTCTTCACGCTCACCGTCAAGCCGATCAACGCACTGTGGATCGTGCTATTCGGCACCGCCTACCAGCAGCTCGAGACGTATCTGCTGACGCCGCGGCTGGCCAATCGAGTCATGTCGATGAACTCCGGCCTCGCCCTCGCCGCCGTCTTCATTGGTGCGGCTCTCTTCGGGCCGGTCGGAGCGATCATCGGCATTCCTCTCCTGGCCATCGTCATTGCCGTTGCCGAGACCTACGGCCATCGTTACGACCTCGTGCCAGAACTCGAGCGCAAGGGTGAATACGAGGACCCCAACTACCCGCCGAGGCCGGCGGAATCGGTCTAGAAGCCCAGCCTGCGCAATTGCTTGGGGTCGCGCTGCCAGTCCTTGGCGACCTTCACGCGCAGATCGAGGTAGACGGGGGTGCCCAGCAGCGCCTCGATGGAGCGCCTGGCCTTGATGCCGACCTGCTTGAGCCTGGATCCGCCCTTGCCGATGACGATGGCCTTCTGACTGTCGCGCTCGACGAAGATGACGGCGTAGATGTCGACCAGGGGCCGGTCTTGGGGGCGATCTTCGCGAGCGGCCATTTCCTCGATCACCACGGCGATGGAATGCGGCACCTCATCCGTGACGCCCTCGAGGGCTGCTTCGCGAATGAACTCCGCGACCAGCGTCTCCTCTGGCTCGTCCGTTGCCTCGCCATCGGGGTAGAGGGCCGGCCCCGGGGGCAAGCGCTCGATGAGCAGACGCGTGAGCAGGTCGACGTTGTTCCCCGTCACCGCAGAGACAGGCACCACCTCGGCCCACTCCAGTCCGGACTGCTCACCCAGTTCGGCCACCTCCGCAAGCCGCTGGGCAACCTGGGCGGCTGAGACAAGGTCGGTCTTGGTCACTACGGCGAATGTCGCCCGTCGACCACCGCCACGGGCCCGAGCCAACTCCGCAGCGACATAGGCGTCGCCCGTACCGACGGGAGCGTCGGCGCTCACACACAGGGCCGCAACGTCGACCGTCGACCAGGCGTCGCGAACCAGGTCATTGAGCCGCTCACCGAGGAGGGTCTTGGGCTTGTGCAACCCGGGAGTATCGAGGATGACGAGTTGGGCGTCGGGACGTGTCAGGATGCCGCGCACGACATGGCGCGTGGTCTGCGGTCGGCTGGACGTAATCGCCACCTTCGTGCCGACGATCGCATTGGTGAGCGTTGACTTGCCCGCATTGGGGCGCCCGACAAAGCAGGCAAGCCCAGAGCGATGATCACTCATCGAGACACCGGATCGCGACGCTCGCTGAAGCCCAGAATGCCCAGGGCCACGATGATGACCACACAGCCGAGCCAGCCCAGCGCGGTGAGGGTTTCGCCGAGCACGAGAACGCCGAGCAGCGTGGCAAAGACAGGCTCGGCGAGAGTGATCGTCGCGATGTGCCCCGGCTGGAGTACGGCGAGGCCCACGCCGAACAGGACGTAGGCAAGAGTCGTCGTCGCCAGACCCAGCCACAGGATCAGGGCCAGGCCCGACCACGACATCCACCAGTCGCCGGACACGACGAACACGGGCAGCAGGACGAGTCCGGCGATCGAGAAGGATGCCGCCAGGACGTTGGTGGGGTGCTCGCCGCTGCGCGCCAACCGCACCCCGAAGACGGTGTAGAAGCCGTAGGACGCGCCCGCACACACGCCGAAGAGGATGCCGATGAGGTCACGCTGATCTCCCGCACCCACCGTGAGCAGCGCCACGCCGCCGACCGCGAGCACGGTGGATATCGCCCAGACGAGACCGGGCGCGCCCTCCTTGAGAGCCCAACCGAGCAGGCCGGCCATGAAGGGCGTGAAAGACAGGCTGGCGAGTGTGCCGACCGCGACGCCGGTGCGAGCCATCGAGAGGAAGAAGAACACCTGGTAGGCAGCCACCGTGAGTCCCATGCCCCACACGATCGGTCGGCGCCACAGGCGAGCCAGCGCGCGACGCCCATCGGCATTGCGCCCGGCGTAGGCGACGAAACCAATCCCGCCAACGAGCAGCCGTGCCGCAGCGACGCCCGGCGCCGGAGCTGACGGCAGCAGCAGGGCGCGCGCCGTGCCAGCAGTGCCAAACAGCGCAGCAGAGCCGAGCACCGAGAGGGACGCCACGCGTCGATCGCGCACACGTGTGGCGACCGCGCTCACGGCCCCGACCCGTCCATGCGACGCTCGACGGTGCCGTCGGCTCGGCACACGATGAGCAGGGCCGTGGGGCTTAGCTCGGCGAGGGCCGTTGGAACGACGAAGGCATCGGGATCGTCGGTGACGACCGCTGCCGCCTCAGCGCCGCGCGCTCCGGCAGCCACCGCCTGGGCGATGGCGAGTTCGAGCGATGTCACCGTGAGTGAAGGGAGCACGACATCGGCCGCGGAGTAGGTACGACCGGTCTCATCGCGCAGGGCCGCACCCGTGGCCGCGCCGATCCGACCGCGAGCTCCCCGCGCGAGCGTCACCAACTTGGCATCCTCGGCGGACAGGTCATCAGGCATCGACCGACCCCTCGATCTCCTGCGCCGGCACGGGCGATGCCAGGACGGTGGCGATGCGGTTGCGGCGGTCGAGGCCGCGCTCTGCGGTCAGTCGCCAGCCGTCGACGTCGACGCTCGCTCCCGGGATGGGGACCCGGCCGAGTCGCTTTGCCATGAGGCCGAGCACGGTGTCGACGCCCTCTTCTTCGCCCTCGACATCGACCGAGACCAGGTCGGCGAAGTCGTCGACGTGCATGCGAGAGCTCACGCGGAAGGAACCATCGTCGAGGGGCGCTACCTCCGGCGCCGCGGTGTCGTATTCGTCGTCGATCTCGCCGACGATCTCCTCGAGGATGTCCTCGATCGTCACCAGACCTGCGGTGCCGCCGTATTCGTCGACCACGATGGCCAGGTGCACCCTGGCAGCCTGCATGTCCTTGAGGAGTTCATCGGCCGGCTTGCTGTCGGGCACGAAGAAGGCTGGCCGCATGAGACTCTCGACGATCTCGCCCTGCTCCGCATCGCGCCGGTCGAACACCCGACGCACGATGTCCTTGAGGTAGACGATGCCCACGATGTCGTCGGCGCTGTCGCCAATGACCGGGATGCGCGAAAAGCCTGACCGAAGGCCCAGCGACATCGCTTGGCGAAGGCTCTTGGTGCGCTCGATGAAGACCATCTCGGTGCGCGGCACCATCACCTCACGAGCGAACGTGTCGCCCAACTCGAAGACCGAATGGATCATCTGCCGCTCGTCGTCCTCGATCAGACTGTCGGCCTCCGCCATGTCGACCAGCTCGCGGAGCTCTGCCTGGGAGGCAAATGGACCTTCGCGGTAGCCCTTGCCGGGCGTCAGGGCGTTGCCGACAAGGATCAAGAGTGATGCGAGGGGGCTCAGGATCACGGTGAGCACGCGAGCGATGCCGGCCGTGCGGAGCGCGACCGCCATGGCGTGCTGGCGGCCGAGGGTGCGCGGAGCGACTCCCAGGACGACGTAGGTGACGACGACCATGACCGCGACGACCGCGGCAATCGCCCAGCCGATCGGCCAGCCGCGGTCGACCTCAAGGCCAACGATGGCCACATACGACACCAGTGCCGTCGCCGTGACCGTGAGCGTCGTCGACAAGAAGAGCAGGACGTTGACGTAGCGAGGTCGATCGCTCACGATGACGAGGAGCCGATGCGCACCTCGCACGTCGTCATCGACCAGCTCCTCGACGAGTGACCGCGATACTCGGGTGATGGCCGTCTCGATCGTGATGAGGCCACCGGCTATGAGGACCAACACGACTGTCAGTGCGATGAGCAGCGCATCGGTGGTCATGTCGCCGCCTGGGTGCCGCGCCACTCCGCGAGGAGCGTGTCTTGAAGGCCGAACATTCGCTCGTGCTCGTCAGGCTCGCCATGGTCGTATCCCAGGAGGTGCAGGACACCGTGAGTGAGCAGCAGGGAGATCTCGTCGGTGACGCCATGGCCCGCGGCCTGCGCTTGGCGCACCGCGACCTGGGGGCAGATGATGACGTCGCCAAGCACTCCCGTCAGGCGCGGTCCGCCGGGATCGCCGGGGGTGAGGTCATCCATCGGGAACGACAGCACGTCTGTCGGACCCGGCTCGTCCATCCACTCCACGTGCAGGCGGGTCATCTCGTCTTCGTCGACCAGGGCGATCGAGAGTTCGGCGTCGGGATCCAGATGCAGCCGCTCGAGCAGGAATTCGCCCTGGCGCCGGAGGGCATCGACATCAGCCACGCTGGTGCCCGACGAATCGATCACATCGATGGGCACGATCATCACGCCCGGCGCGGGCCTGGCATCGAACGGCGAGATCCCGTGTCGGTCGAGCGCAAGGTGGCGGCCACCTCGGCGTCGTAGCGTCCGTAGGCCTCGACGATCCGCCCCACGAGGCGGTGACGCACTACGTCTTGCGAGGTGAGAGTGCAGAACGCCACATCATCGACGTCATCGAGGATGTCTTGGACGATCTTCAGCCCCGAGGATGTGGCGGCCGGAAGGTCGATCTGCGTGACATCGCCGGTGACCACCATGGTCGAGCCGAAGCCGAGGCGGGTAAGGAACATCTTCATCTGCTCAGGCGTCGTGTTTTGCGCTTCATCGAGGATGATGAAGGCGTCGTTGAGGGTGCGTCCGCGCATGTAGGCCAGCGGGGCGATCTCGATCGTGCCGCTCGTGATCAGGCGAGGGATCGAATCGGGGTCGAGCATGTCGTGAAGCGCGTCGTACAGCGGACGAAGGTAGGGATCGATCTTCTCCGAGAGCGTGCCCGGCAGGAAGCCGAGTCTCTCCCCCGCCTCGACGGCGGGCCGGGTCAGGATGATGCGGGTGACCTTCTTCGCTTGCAGCGCCTGCACCGCCTTGGCGACCGCGAGGTAGGTCTTGCCGGTGCCAGCCGGACCGATGCCGAAGGTGATGGTGTGGGAGTCGATGGCATCGACGTAGCGCTTCTGGTTGAGCGACTTCGCGCGGATGGTGCGGCCGCGTGAGCTCAGGATGTTGGTTGAGAGGATTTCGGCGGGACGCGCGCCGCTGCGAAGAAGCGACACACTGCGCTCGACGGACTCGGGGGTCAGGCCCTGGCCGGTGCGCAGCACCGCGAGCATCTCGGAGACGAGGAGCTCGACCATTCCGACGTCTTGGGCGCTGCCGGCAATGCGAATCTCATTGCCCCGGACGTGGATATCCGCCTCGGGGAACTGGGCTTCGATGACGCGGAGCAATTCATCGCCGGGTCCGAGGACGGACACCATGGGCTGGCTCGCGGGGACGACGATGGTCGCCTGAGAGGGGGCGCTACTCGACATGGTGTGGCCGTGCGGCCGGGCCCTGCCCTTCGACGTGGGCGGCGGCGCCGCCCGGAGCCCCGATGGTATCGCTCAGCCGGGAGGCCAGGTGAGTCCACGGCCCCCCAGCACGTGCAGGTGGGCGTGGTGCACGGTCTGGCCGCCATCGCTGCCGGTGTTGGCCACGAGGCGGTAACCCGAGTCGGCGACCCCCTCGGCAACGGCCACCTGAGCGGCGGCCTGCAGGAGCTCGGCACCGAGGACGGGGTCGGCGAGCGCCGCCGCGGGAACGTCGGTGTGGTGGTCGACGGGGATGACCAGGACGTGGACCGGTGCCTTCGGATCGATATCGCGGAAGGCCAGGATGCGGTCGGTACGCAGGACCACGTCGGCGGGGATGTCACCCCGGACGATGGCACAGAAGAGGCAGTCGCTCACGGGTGAATGCTAGGGCTTACCGCCAGCGGGCCGTGGCTGAGAGCACGATCGCAGCGGCAACCGATCCGGCTGTCGAGGTGCGCAGGATGTTGGGGCCGAGGTGCACCGGCCGGGCGCCCCACGATGTCACGGTGTCGTGCTCGGCAGCACTTATGCCACCTTCGGGTCCGACGATGATGACGACATCGCCGCGGTCGGGGATGCTCACGGTCGAGAGGGAGGCGCTTGCGCCCTCGTCGAGGAGCAGGGCCAGCGACGCCCCCTCCACGATGTCGCGCAGCTGCCCGGTCTCGGCCAGGGGGCGCACATCAGGAAGTCGCGACCGACGCGCCTGCTTGGCAGCACTTCGGGCCGTCGTTCGCCACTTGTCGACGCCGCGCTGGACCTTCTCTCCCCGCCACCGACTGACCGCGTGGGCGGCGGCCCAGGGCACGACGACATCGACACCGATCTCGGTCATGGTCTCGACGGCTCGTTCGCCACGGTCGCCCTTGGCGAGTGCCTGGATAACCACGACGCGGGGTTCAGGCACCGGCTCATCGACAATCTGGTCGATCGATACGTCGACGCGATCGCGGCGGACATCGCGGACCGTGGCGTGGATTCGACGACCGGCACCATTGACGATGTCGAGGTGCTCGCCTTCGCGGAGCCTCACGACCTGGGCGGCATGGTGGCCCTCGGGACCATCGAGAACCAGCACCCCGCCGATTGCTGCATCACCCAGATCATCGGCGAAGAAGACTGGCCTCGACATCAGCGCCCGCTGAAAGCGCCGCGCAACCGGGAGAAGAGCCCGCCAGCGGCTGGATCCTCGTCGTGCTGGGTGCGCAGGATGGCCCCCTCCTCGCCGCGGATCTCGGCGAGCTGGCGCACGAGTTGCTCCTGCTCGACGTCGAGTCGTGTCGGGGTGCGAACATCCAGGTGCACGTGCAGGTCACCCCGCCCAGCGCCGCGCAGGCGGGGACCGCCCCGCGCACGAAGCGTCACGACCGACCCGGGTTGGGTGCCCGCCTTGATGTCGACGGTCTCGTCGCCATCGAGTGTCTCGAGGGTCATGGTCGTGCCTAGTGCGGCCGCCGTCATCGGGACTTCCACGGTGCAGATCAAATCGTCTCCGCGGCGTTCGAAGACCGGATGCGGCTGCTGGACGATCTCGACGAAGAGGTCGCCAGGATCGCCACCTCCGGGGCCGACCTCTCCCTGGCCCGCAAGCTGTATGCGCGTGCCGGTGTCGACTCCTGGCGGAATCGTCACCGTCAGATTGGCACGCGTGCGCACGCGTCCGTCGCCCGAGCATTCCACGCACGGATGCGGGATGGTGGTGCCAAAGCCCTGGCACTGCGGACACGGCCGAGAGGTCATGACCTGGCCGAGGAACGACCTCTGGACATTCTGAATCTCGCCGCGTCCCTTGCACATCGGGCACGTCGCGGGCTCGGTGCCCGGCGACGCGCCGGCTCCCGCGCAGGCGTTGCATCGCGCCGCCGTATCGACCTGGATCTCGCGAGTGCCACCGAACATCGCCTCGGCAAGGTCCACCTGCATGCGAATGAGAGCGTCCTGCCCACGTCGCATGCGCGGCCGCGGTCCGCGCTGTTGGCCTCCTCCGAAGAAGGCATCCATCAGGTCGGAGAAGTCGAAGGTCGCACCAAATCCGCCGCCGCTCGCGCGGAGCGGGTCACCCCCGAGGTCGTACATCTGCCGCTTCTCGGGATCGCTGAGTACCTCGTAGGCGGCCGTGACCTCCTTGAAGCGCTCCTGACTGCCTGGGTCCTGGTTGACGTCGGGATGCAATTCGCGAGCGAGCTTGCGGTAGGCGCGCTTGATCTCATCGGGCGATGCATCCCGGGAGACGCCGAGCATGGCGTAGTAGTCGGTCGCCATCTCGTTAGTTTTCGTCCAGGATCCGGCTGAGGTACTGCGCGACGGCCTGCACGGCGGCCATCGTGCCCGGGTAGTCCATGTGCGTCGGACCCAGGACGCCGACGCCCGCGGCCACTGCGGATCCACGCCCGTAGCCGGCGGCGACGACGCTGGTCGACTGCAGATCCTCGACGGGATTCTCGTGGCCGATCCGCACGCTCACCTGCCCCGACACCTCGCCCAGAAGTCGCAGCAGCACGACCTGCTCCTCGAGGGCTTCGAGCACGGGCTCGAGGGTGGTGGAGAAGGAGTCGCGGTAGCGCGCGAGGTTGGCGGTGCCGCCCAGCATCACGCGCCGCTCCTCGCTCTCGACGGTCGCCTCCAGCAATGTGGCGATGATGACCTGGGCACTGGGTCGCTCGCCAGCGGGGAACTGCTCGGCCAACCCCTCTATGCGACCGGAGAGATCAGTGCAGCGCTGGCCGATGACAGCCGTGAGCAGGCGCGAGCGAAGTGCGGTGACGAATTCCTCCGACACGGGGGCGGGAAGGTCCACCGATCGCTGCTCCACACGGCCGGTATCGGCGATGAGCACGAGGAGCAGGCGAGTGGAACTCAGCCGCACGATCTCGAGATGGAGGACAGTGGATTGGACGAGAGAGGGGTATTGGACGAGTGCTACCTGACGGGTGAGCTGCGCCAGAAGTCGCACGCTGCGCGCCATGACGTCATCGAGGTCGACGGCGCCGGCCAGGAAGTTGGAGATGGCCCGGCGTTCGGCCGGCGAGAGGGGCTTCACCCCGGAGAGCCGGTCGACGAAGGCACGGTAGCCGAGGTCGGTCGGAATGCGGCCAGCGCTGGTGTGGGGCTGGGCGATGTAGCCCTCCTCTTCAAGCGCCGCCATGTCATTGCGGATGGTGGCCGACGAGACGCCGAGTGAGTAGCGCTCGACCAGTGCCTTGCTGCCGACGGGCTCGCGCGTGGAGACGTAGTCCTCGACGATGGCCCGCAGGACGGCAAGACGGCGATCCTCGAGCACGCGTCCTCACCTCCGATAGGGGTCTTCTTGGCACTCCCCTGGCCTGAGTGCCAAGTCTACGCGTTGGGGCTCCCTGGAGCCTGTTGACGAGGGGTCGCCGTGACCCGGCCCACCCCTGAGCGCCCTACGCGCCCTCGGGCGTGCATCCCCGGCGCGCCTAGCGAAAGGCCAGCCGACGCACGACCAGATCGGCGAGCAGGCGTCCTCGGTCGCTGAGTACGGCGTTTCCCTGGGCGGTGATCCGCACCAGGCCGTCATCGACGAGTCCGGCCACCGAGTCGACGGTCAACTGCTCGCACGGCAGGCCGTCGCGCACGCGGATGCGCAGCATCGCGTCCTCCAGTCGGGCATCGTCAGCGGTGAGTGCCTCACTACCGTCGACGGGTAGCTCCCCGGTATCGATCCGCGCGGTGTAGGCGGCCGGATGCTTGAGGTTCCACCAGCGCAGGCCGCCCAGGTGGCCATGGGCTCCCGGGCCCGCCCCCCACCAGTCGGCGCCGCGCCAGTAGCCGAGGTTGTGTCGGCATTCCCCCTCCGGGCGGGCCCGGGAGCCCATGGCCACCTGGGCGGCCTGCGCTGGTGGAACCTCAAGCATCCGGCCGCCTACACCGCGCGGATCGATACCGGGGAGCT
>JBJTIQ010000053.1:0-3464 GCA_046095085.1 Actinomycetota bacterium
TGATGATCAACGTGGATCGGTGATCGGCGGGCGCTCATGCGCGTGGGAGTGATGGGCGGCACGTTCGACCCCATCCATCTGGGCCACCTGGCCGCGGCCTCTGAGGTGGCGCACCACTTCGGTCTGCAGACGGTGGTCTTCGTACCCGCTGGCAGTCCCTGGCAGAAGGCCGACCGGCAGGTCTCCCCGGCCGAGGACCGCTACCTCATGACCGTCATCGCGACGGCCGCCGATCCCCGATTCACCGTGAGCCGCGTCGATATCGACAGGCCCGGTCCCACTTACACCGTCGACACCCTGCGCGATCTGCGCGACGAGTGGGGCGGCGACGCTGACCTGTTCTTCATCACGGGCGCTGATGCCCTCAACGACATCCTGAGCTGGCGCGACACCGAGGAGGTGCAGCGCCTGGCGCACCTCGTGGGAGTCACGCGCCCGGGGCATACGCTGGCCGATCCCGGTCTGGCCCCTGGCACCGTGACCCTGCTGGAGGTTCCTGCCCTGGCCATCTCGTCGAGCGACGTACGCGCGCGCATCGCCGACGGTGCACCCATCAGCTATTTGGTGCCACCCGGCGTGGAGAGCTACATCGCCAAGCGAGGCCTCTACCAGGCTGGCCCGACAGGGGCGGCTTCGTCGTCCCGCCGGGCCACATCGTGAGCGTTGCCGCTCGCGTCCTCATCGTGGCGCTTGGCGCCCTTGCGATCGTGCTGGGCCTCGGGGCAATCGCCATCGTGCGCAGCGGCGCCGAACCGCAGCCCGAGCCCGCACCTGCGCCGGCGCCGGTTGAGCGCACGCTGCTCCTGCAGGTGCTCGATCATGACGGCTACGCGCTGGGCAATGTCGTGATCGGGATCGAGCCGCCGGGCGAGCCGCAGACATCGACCTTCCTCGAAGTGCCGTCGAGTCTGCTCGTGGCGGTCGGCGATGACTCCGTCACCCTCGGCGAGACGCCGGGCAACACCGACACACTGGCGGCAGTAGACGGCCTCCAGGCGGCCCTGCGCCTGCGCATCGACGCGGGTCTCACCCTCGATCGCCTGGCATTCGCCGGACTCGTTGACGCGGTGGACGGCATCTGGGTGAAACTGCCCGAGCCCATCGTGATCGCAGGGGAGGAGCCGGGCGAGATCCGGCGAATTCCTGCGGGGTGGATCAAGATGGACGGCGTCACCGCTGCCGAATACGCCATCCTGCGCGTGCCCGGCGAGTCCGATGCCGATCGCATGGCCAGGTTCACGCGCGTCCTCGACCTCGTGCTGGCGCAGTTGCCGGTCGGCGACGAGCGCATCCAGCAGCTCCTGACGAGCCTGGGATCGCTGGCGCCATCCACGGTGCCGACCCAGGATCTCGTGCCGTTCTTCCTCGAGATGAGCAGCGACGTGCGCTTCGAGCGCACGGCATATGCGGTGCTGCCGGTCGACCTCATCCGTGTGGGCATCAGGCCGGCGTCTGTCCCGGCACCGGAAGCCGACATCCTCCTCGACCAGCTGTTCCCCGACGCCCGCGAGCCTGCGGGCGTGTGACAGGCTGGCCCCGGCCGACGAGAGGAGTCACGTGGCGGCAAGCGCTGAAGCCTTGGAACTGGCGCAGCAGGCGGCGGAGGCCGCCGAAGACAAGCTCGCTACCGACATCGTCGCCATCGATGTGAGCCAATACCTCGTCATCACCGATGTCTTCCTCCTATGCACCGCCGCCAATGACCGGCAGGTGCGTGCGGTCGTCGATGCGGTGGAGGAGCGCCTGCAGCGACTGGGATCCAAGCCGCTGCGCCGCGAGGGCGAGAAGGAAGGCCGCTGGGTGCTGCTCGACTTCGGCGACATCGTCGTCCACGTGCAGATGGCAGAGGAGCGCGTCCACTACGCCCTCGAGCGCCTCTGGAAGGACTGCCCCACGATCCCGCTGAAGCTGGGTGCTCCGACTCACGACGACTCATGAGGCGCATCGTCGTCTGGCGGCACGGCCGCACGGCCTGGAATGCCGAGCATCGCTTCCAGGGGCAGACTGATATCCCGCTGGACGAGACGGGCGTCGCCCAGGCCCGGCGTGCTGCGGCCATGCTCGCGAGTCTCGAGCCCCACGCCATCATCTGCTCCGACCTGAAGCGAACCCGCCAGACCGCGGAGCCGCTCATCGAGCTGACCGGCCTCCACGTGACCTACGACGTGGGCCTGCGCGAGACCGCGGCGGGGGAGTGGGAGGGCCTGACACGACCTGAGCTCCTCCAGCGCTTCGGCGATGACATCTCGCGCTGGGTCGTCGACGTGGACATGCGCGCGGGCAACTCGGGCGAGACGCGTCTTGAGGTGGCTGATCGAGTTGTCGACGCCATTGACCGGGGACTGGCCGGCAGTCCCGCCGACGGCGTGCTCGTCGTCGTGACGCACGGCGGATCGGCGCGCGCGGGCATCGGCCGGCTGCTGGAGTTGCCTCCGGCCAACTGGGCGGCGCTCGGCGTACTCACCAACTGCTCGTGGAGCGTGCTGCTGCAGAACGATCAGCGCGGCCCGGCGTGGCGCCTGCAGGAATACAACGCCGGATCCCTCCCCGAGCCGGTCCCGCTCGACGGGGACTGGCCCGCGGACGACCGCTGAGGCCTGGGTATGCTTGCCGGGCCCTAAGGGGCGGCGGGGCTGTAGCGCAGCTGGTAGCGCACCTCCATGGCATGGAGGGGGTCAGGGGTTCGAGTCCCCTCAGCTCCACGCATGGCGCATCTCCTTGTCATTGGTGACTCCCTGGCCTTCCACGGCCCCGAGCGCGCCGTGCCCCCGAGTGATCCGCGCCTGTATCCGCAGGTCGCCGGAGCCCGCCTCGACATGCCTGTCGACCTCGTCGCCCGCCAGGGCTGGACGGCCCGCGACGGTTGGTGGGCCCTGACGAAGGATCCCGTCGTCTGGGGTGACTACCTGCCGCGCGCCGAGGCCCTGCTCATTGGCGTCGGCGGCATGGATCAGTTGCCGACGCCCGTGCCCACGTGGCTGCGCGACTCCATTCCCTATCTGCGTCAGTCGCGCGTACGCCGTACCGCCCGAGACGCTCTCCGACGGGCAACCCCGCCGATGGCGCGCAGGGTGAATGGGCCGTTTCGTACGCTGCCCCAGGCCGCTACCGACCGCTATCTGACGCGCATGGTGCAGGGCGTGCGAGCCCTGCGCCCCGGCCTGCCGATCGCCCTGCTGAGCCCCCCTCCGTGGACCGGTCCCTACTACCCCTCGACCCACTTCCATGCGGCGGCGGTTGTCGCGGCGCGTGCCTGGGCGGCGCGCGAAGGTGTGGCCTATGTGGACGTCGAGCCGCTCGTGACCCCGCACCTGGGCAGGTGCAACCCCGACGGCATGCACTGGTCGTGGGAGGTGCACGCCCTGGTCGGCGAAGCCGTGGCACTAAACCTCTTGCGTTGAGTGGCGGGGGGGGGGGGGGGGGGGGGGGGGGGGGGGGGGGGGGGCGGGGGGCCGCCGCCGCGC
>JBJTIQ010000054.1:0-6718 GCA_046095085.1 Actinomycetota bacterium
CGACCGCATCTCTCTGTCGTTTCTCGTCGAGACCCTGGATGTACGTCGGGGCGGCGTCGCGCCGAACATCGCGTTCGGCATGGGCTGCCTGGGGCTCAAGCCCGTGCTCGTCGGCGCCGTCGGGCCCGACTTCGCCGACTACCGGTCGTGGCTCGAGCGGCACGGCGTCGACACCGAGTCGGTGCGGGTCTCCGCGGTGAACCACACGGCGCGATTCGTGTGCACGACCGACCTCGATGCCAACCAGCTCGCGTCGTTCTATCCGGGCGCAATGAGCGAGGCGCGCGAGATCGAGTTGGCACCGGTCGCCGAGCGCGTCGGATCGGCCGACCTCGTGCTCATCGGCGCCAACGATCCCGACGCCATGCTCCGCCACACCGACGAATGCCGCTTCCGCGGCTATCCCTTCGCCGCCGATCCATCGCAGCAGCTCGCGCGCATGGAGGGCGACGACATCCGCGCCCTCATCGACGGTGCGGCCTACCTCTTCACCAACGAATACGAGGCCGCCCTGACCGAGCAGAAGACCGGCTGGTCGGCCGACGAGATCCTGTCGCGCGTGGACTGTCGCGTCACCACCCTCGGACCGCAGGGCGCGCGCATCGAGCGTCGTGGCCAGGCCCCGGTCCTCGTCAGTTGCCCCCAGGAGGAGGCCAAGGCCGATCCCACGGGCGTCGGCGATGCCTTCCGCGCGGGCTTCCTCTCCGGGCTCGTGTGGGGCCTGTCGGATGAGCGGTGCGCGCAGGTCGGCTCGCTGCTGGCCACCTACGTCATCGAGACCATCGGCACGCAGGAGTATGCGCTCGCGCAGCAGCACTTCCTCGACCGCATCGAGCAGGCCTACGGCCCCGACGCCGCCGCCGACATCGCGCCCCACCTGCGCTGCCCGCAGCCGTAGGCCATGCCGGCAGCCCTCCCGCCGAGCGAGTGGGACCGGCCCGATCCCGCGGCGGCCGCCGCGGGGGAGGAACTCCTCGCCGTCGGCGCCGACCTCGCACCGGCCACCCTGATCGACGCCTACGGTCGCGGCCTGTTCCCCATGGAGGTCGAGCGCGATGGCCCGATCGGCTGGTGGTCGCCCGATCCGCGCGGCGTCATTCCGCTCGACGGGCTGAAGATTTCGCGATCGCTACGGCGCTCCTGCCGTCGGATGCGCACGACCGTCGATCACGCCTTCGACGAGGTGATGGCAGCCTGCGGCGATCCGCGACGACCGCACGGCTGGATCACTCCGGCATTCCGCTCGGCGTACGGCGAACTGCATCGGCTCGGCCGGGCGCACTCCGTCGAGGTGTGGCAGGACGACGCGCTGGTCGGTGGCGTGTACGGCGTGCAGGTCGGCGGCCTCTTCGCCGGTGAGTCGATGTTTCACCGCGTCCGCGATGCCTCGAAGGTGGCACTCGTCACGCTGGTCGAGGCGCTGGGCGGCGACGCCGGTGCGCAGGAAGGGCGCCTCCTCGACGTGCAGTGGGCCACACCGCACCTGCTGTCGATGGGCGCGGTCGCGATGCCGCGCCCGGACTACCTGTCTCGCCTGCGCCTGGCCATCTCGCTATCGCCGGCGATCCCCTAGCGGGTGCGCACGAAGTAGGTCATCGCACCGTCGGGCTCGGCCTGCGAGCCCAAGAAGTCGACGCCCTTCATCTCGCACCACGCCGGGATGTCGGACGCCGCCCCCGGATCGGTGCAGACCACCGCGATGACCGTGCCGCCGGCCGCATCGCGCGCTGCACGGGCGACGGAGACGACCGGCATCGGGCAGCGATGACCGCGCTCGTTGAGGCGAACGTCGGCCTTCATCATCCGGAACTCCCATCGGGTGCTTGCACCAGCGCACGAATGTCGCGCACGACTCCCGGAAGCGTAGCGAGGAATCCGCGCACCGTGTCGTCGGTGACGCCGAAGGGGAGCGAGACGCGCACATTGCCCTGCGTCAGCACGCCCATGGCCTGCAGCACGTGGCTCGGTCGGCGGGTGTCGGCAACACACGAGGATCCGCTGGAGATCGCGTATCCCTCGCGATCGAGTCCGAGCACGAGCGACTCGCCATCGACGTAGAGGCAGGAGAAGGCGGTGAGGTAGGGCACGCGCTCGTCGGGATCGCCCAGCAGCATGACGTCGGGTACGTCGCGCACGACCACCGAGCGGATCTCGTCGGTGAGGCTGCGCGCTCGCACGGCATCCTGCTGCCGCTGCTCGTCGGCCCACTCGAGCCCGCTCGCCGCGGCGACCGCGAGGGGCACGCTCATCAGCTCGGGTCCGCGCTCGTCGTGGGGCAGCGGGGGCTGCCACCGCGTGGGGCGGCGTACGCACAGGAACCCGACGCCGGCGGGGCCTCCCCACGTGTGCGCGCTGCCCGTGAGGATCGACCAGCCCTCCGGAGGGTCCAGGCGCCCCAGCACTGTGGACGCATCCACGAGCAAGGGGACGCCGGCCCCCTCGCAGGCTGCCGCGACCTCGGCAATCGGTTGGAGCGTGCCGACCTCGTGGTTTGCGGCCTGCAGGCAGGCCAAGGTCGCGCCCGGCAGGGCGGCCGCGAAGGCAGCGGCGTCCACGCGGGCCTGGCGATCCACCCCGATGTGGCGAACCTCGCCCCCGGCCTCGGCGTGAGCGTCCCCCTGGGCCAGGGCGGCGCTGTGCTCGACGGCAGAGATGACCAGGGGGCCGGGCCGGGCGGCGAGGGCCCCGGCCAGGCCCAGACGCAGGGCCTGGCCCGCTGACCCGGTGAAGACGAGGTCGGCGGGGCGGGCCCCCACGCGCGAGGCGACCGATTCGCGGGCGGCATCGAGCAGCAGGGCGGTCCGGCGCCCTTCGCGGTAGAGGCGCACGGGGTCGGCCCACCCCGCGTCGATCGCGGCGGCGAGGGCCTGGGCGGCGCCCGGATTGAGGGGCTGTCCGGAGGCCGCGTCGAGGTAGCCGGCAGGGGGCGGGGCCACGCCCTGACGCTACCGCTCGCCCCTCACGGCCCCCTCACGGCGGGGGAGGCGTGCGTGCGCTAATGTCCGATACGTGGCAAGCAGGGGACGGCGCGGACTCGCGATGGCCGCAGGCCTGGGCCTGGTCGCCCTCGTCGCCTCCGGATGCACCGCCAACGAAGCCTTCTTCTTCGACATGCCCGAGCCGGCCACCGCCGAGGGCCCGCTCATCATCAACCTCTGGAACGGCTCGTGGATCGCGGCGTGGGCCGTGGGCATCATCACCTGGGGCCTGATGCTGTGGGCGGCCATCGCCTACCGCCGCCGCAAGAAGGACGAGATCCCCGAGCAGACCAAATACAACATGCCCCTCGAGGTGCTCTACACGATCGTCCCCCTGGTCATGATCCTCGGCCTGTTTGTCTTCACCGCGCGCGACCAGACCGAGTTGCTCACCATCGAAGACGACCAGTCGCAGACCATCAACGCTGTCGGCTTCCGCTGGAGCTGGGCGTTCAATTACCTCGACGAAGACGTCTACGACGTGGGCTCGCCCAGCGTGCCGCCGACGCTGTGGGTGCCGGTCGATGAGAAGGTCAAGTTCGAGCTCACCTCACCCGATGTCATCCACTCCTTCTGGGTCATCGACTGGCTGTTCAAGATGGACGTCATCCCGGGCAAGGTCAACGCGTTCGAGATCACCCCCAACAAGCTCGGCACCTTCAAGGGCCGCTGTGCGGAGTTGTGCGGCACCGACCACGCCCGCATGCTCTTCAACGTCAAGGTGGTCACCCGCGAGGAGTTCGACCAGCACATGCAGGACCTGCGAGATTTGGGGCAGACCGGCATGCTCGAAAGCGAGCGCGTCAGCTACGAGGGCGAGCGACCGTCTGAAAGGACGATCCTGTGACGATTCTCAACGATCCGGTTTCCGCGCCCACCACTGCGCCGACCCCCAAGGAAGTACGCCGCACCCACATGGGTCGCACCGTCGTCAAGTGGGTCACGTCCACCGACCACAAGGTCATCGGCTACCTCTACCTCATCACCGCGTTCTTCTGGTTCGTCCTCGCGGGCGCGTTCGCCCTGGTCATGCGCGCCGAGCTCGCCACGCCGGGCATGCAGTTCCTATCGCTGGAGCAGTACAACCAGCTCTTCACCATGCACGGCACGATCATGCTTCTGCTCTTCGCTACCCCGCTCTTCATCGGGTTCGGCAACGTCGTCATGCCGCTGCAGATCGGTGCCCCCGACGTCGCCTTCCCGCGCCTCAACATGCTCGGCTACTGGCTCTTCTTCTTCGGCGGCCTCACCGTCGCCCTCAGCTTCTTCACCCCCGGTGGCGCGGCCTCCTTCGGCTGGTTCGCCTACCAGCCGCTGAGCAACGCCGTGAACTCCCCGGAGGTCGGCGCCGACCTGTGGCTGCTCGGGCTGGCCATGGGTGGTCTCGGCACCATCCTGGGCGGCGTCAACTTCCTCACCACGATCTTCTGCATGCGCTGCCCGGGCATGACGATGTTTCGGATGCCGATCTTCACCTGGACCGTCTTCATCACCAGCATCCTCGTGCTGATCGCCTTCCCGATCCTGGCCGCTGCCTTCGTCGTCGCCTTCATCGATCGCAAGTTCGGCGCGGTGGTCTTCGAGGCCGAAAACGGCGGCGCGATCCTGTGGCAGCACCTCTTCTGGTTCTTCGGTCATCCCGAGGTCTACATCCTCGCGCTGCCCTTCTTCGGCATCGCCAGCGAGATCATCCCCGTCTTCTCCCGCAAGCCGATCTTCGGCTACAAGGGCCTGGTCTTCGCCACGATGGCGATTGGCGCGCTCTCGGTCGCGGTGTGGGCGCACCACATGTACGTCACCGGCTCGGTCTACCTCCCCTTCTTCGCCCTCACGACCATGCTCATCGCGGTCCCCACGGGCGTGAAGTTCTTCAACTGGATCGGCACGATGTGGCGCGGGTCTGTGTCGTTCGAGACCCCCATGCTGTGGACGATGGGCTTCCTGGTCACCTTCCTCTTCGGCGGACTGACCGGCATCATCCTGTCGGCGCCGCCACTGGACTTCCACGTCTCTGACAGCTACTTCGTGGTGGCTCACTTCCACTACACCGTGTTTGGCACCGTCGTCTTCCTGTTCTTCGCGGGCCTGTTCTTCTGGTGGCCCAAGATGACCGGTCGGATGCTCAACGAGAAGCTGGGCCACATCCAGTTCTGGCTCGTGTTCATCGGCTTCCAGATCACGTTCTTGGTGCAGCACTGGCTGGGCGTGCAAGGTATGCCCCGCCGCTACGGCGACTACCTCGCCAGCGACGGCTTCACGACCCTCAACACCGTGTCGACCATCGGCGCGATGCTGGTGGGCGTCTCGACCCTCTTCTTCATCTGGAACGTTCTGCTCACCTGGAAGACCGCGCCCAAGGTGACCGTCGACGATCCCTGGGGCTGGGGCGGCTCGCTCGAGTGGGCTACCTCATGTCCGCCCCCGCGTCACAACTTCACGTCGCTGCCGCGCATTCGCTCTGAGCGCCCCGCCTTCGACCTGCATCACCCCGAGCTCGCCGACGACGGACACCACGCGCCCGCCCTCTCGACCTCGTCGAGCAAGGCAGGCGCATCGTGAGGCTCAGCGGCTGGCTCTTCGCCTTCGGGGCGGTCTTCTTCCTCGGCGTCGCCGGCATCTACTTCTACTTCAGCCGCGACGAGATCGGCACCACCGCGCTGGTCATGACGGGCGCACTCGCCTTCTTGATCGCCTTCTACGTCCTCTACACCTCGAAGCGGCTCGATGCGCTGCCCGAGGACCGCGCCAACGCGGAGATCGACGAGGCCGACCCCGAATACGGCTTCTACAGCCCGCACAGCTGGTGGCCGCTGCCGGTGGGGTTCGCAGCCATGCTCATCGCCCTCGGCTTCATCTTCGCCGCATGGCTAGTCGTGCTCGGCATGTGCGTGCTGCTGATCGCGCTGGTCGGCTGGCTCTTCGAGTACTACCGCGGCAGTTTCGCCCGCTAACTCGAGCAGCGTCCGCCGTCTTTCTCCGCACTCAGCGGCCCCTTGATCTGGGCCGGCGTACCCATCGGATTGGCGTGGATGCTGAAGGCCACGCGCGTGGGCTTCCACGGATCGCGCAACAGGTCGATCAGTTCTGGGCCACGTGTCATCCAGCTCGGACCGTTGGGTGAGTCGATGACGATCTCGGAGTCCAGCGCGGTGTGCATCGCGGGATACCACAGCAGCGCGAGGGTTCCGTCGGCGAAGAAGGGCGCATACAGCTGGCGAGCGGCGGGCGTCTTGGCCAGCGCAGCCACGCAGGTGGCGCCGACTCGCAGGCCCTGCCGGTAGGTGGCGATCTCAGCCGTCGATCGTGTGGGGAAGCGCAGGATCGCCCGCGCGTCGGTGGCACCCTCCGGTGGCGCGAGCCACCTCACCATGACGCGCGCCTGCCGGCCCACGAGCGGATCGAGCACGGCGGATGGCCGCACGAGCAGCGCCGGGGTGGGATCGACGGCCAGGCCCTCCTTGACCGATGCCATGAGATACAGGCCCGTGACGGACGCGAGTTGCTCCCAGCCGTCGCCCGCGATGGGGATGGTCCCGGAGCGAGTGAGCAGCGCAGTGCCGTCCCATAGGCCGTAGGTCGCCTCAGCGGTGTCGGCAGGGAAGCGCACGGCAGCGCCCGATGCGTGGAACTGCCGGCAGGTCGGCACCTGGGCGCGGGCGCCGTCGACGGCGAGGTGCACGAGGCGATCGTCGCGCGCACCGGGCGCACCGCGGCCATCGGTGTTGGAGGTCATGAGCCAC
>JBJTIQ010000055.1:0-6109 GCA_046095085.1 Actinomycetota bacterium
GTTCGGAATGCGGCCGACGCTGACCGGTGACGCGAACGGCCCCCACGGCCGTGGCGCGCTCCACACTGCGAGATCGGTGCCAAGATCGCCGTCGAGCTTGCTGATCGCGTACCACGTGCCGCTGCGCTCAATCACCGAGAAGGTCTGGGACACGCCACCGACAGCGGGAATGACCTCGGTCGCCGCCTGCGGCGATGTGGACCACGCATCACCCGTCCAGGACTCGCAGGCCGATGGGGTCGTGAGGTCATCCGGCACGGCTCGGGCAACGTGCACCGCCCAGCCGAAGACCATCGGCTCGTCGGGATTGGAGGTCCCGAAGACGTAGAGGTAGCCATCTCTCCCGTCCGCGACCGCCGCGCCCCAGCCCACCGTCGACCGGGAGGGCGAGTCGGCGCCGAGGTCCACGACGGAGAGGATCTCTGGCGGCTGACCCGGTGGACTGCCGACTCGGAACGGTCAGCAGGTGTTCACGACCTGTGACACGCTGCTGGCCTCCACGAAGGGAGCCAAATGAGACCGGCAAGCCTGACGCGCTACACAGCAGCGATGCTCGGTGAGCGAGTGCTCGTCGGGGGTGCCGCTGCCCTCGCGCCCGGAGCGCTGCTCCAGGCATTCGGCATCGATCCCGACGAGGATTCCCCGACGCTGCGGTACTTCGCGCGACTGTTCGGGATTCGCAACGCGGTCATGGGCGTGATGCTCTGGCGGGTGCGCAACGATCCGCGGGCCCTCTCCCGCATGGCCGCCCTCAACGCGGCGACGGAGGCACTCGATGCCATTGCCGCTGCCGTGCCCCTGGCGACCGGACGGACCAAGCCGAGCGCTGCTGCCGGTGCGATCGGCGCGTCCGTCGCGGTCGGCGCCGGATTCGCCGGCCTGGCCCTCGCGGCCCGGCGAGCGACCACTCGGGCCTAGGCTCGCACCGCCGACAGGGAGGTCACGTGGACATTCGCTCTGTCGTCGTCAGCCTGCAGGAGGTGCACCGCGAGGGCGGAGCGCCGGTCGCGCCCCCCACGCGCACGGTGGTGGCGGCCGCGGTCGTCGCCAATCCGCTCGCCGGGCAGGCGCTGGTCGCCGACCTGTCCGAGCTCGAGCAACTCGGCGCGGACGTCGCGGGCTACCTCGTGACCCGCGCGCTCGAGGTGTTCGCCTCCGCGGGAGTCGACCCCTCGCAGGTGCGTGGCTACGGCAAGGGCGCGATCGTCGGGACGGATGGCGAGCTCGAGCACACGGCAGCGGTCCTGCACCCGCGCTTCGGTGCGCCCGTACGCGCGGCCATCGGCGGAGGGGCCGACATCATCCCCGGCACCAAGAAGGTCGCCGGGCCCGGAGCCAGCATCACGATGCCCGTCGGCAATAAGGACGACCGCTGGGTGTTCGACGACATGGACGCGACGGAGATCGCCCTGCCCGATGCGCCGCGCGCCGACGAGATGGTCATCGCACTCGTGCTGTCGGCTGGCGGGCGTCCGCATGCGCGCGTGAAGAAGCCGGGGTCCTGACATGAAGGTGATGGTTGCCCTCATCCGGCGTGACGACATGACGCGCGAGGAGTTCCTGCAGTGGTGGCTCCATGAGCACGCTCCCCTGGCTCGCACCCTGCCCGGCGTGCAGCGCATCCGCTTCAACGTCCTCGAGGAGGACGCGCCCTACGACGGGATCGCCGAACTGTGGTTCGAGTCGGCAGAAGCGGCGGATGCGGCGTACGCCACCGACATCGGGAAGGCCGTGGCCGCAGACTCGCTGGCGCACGTGAGCTCGCGCGCGCGCATGCTCGCCGACGAGCACGAGGTGCTCGGCTAGGACTCGCAGTACTTCTTCAAGCCCTTGGTCGCACCCTTGAGGGTGTCGCCCAGCGTCTTCTTCATGAGGAAGCCCGGCAGGGGCAGCGACGGATCGATCGACAGCGACAGGGTCGCCTCCGTGCCACCACCCTTGGCCACGAGGGACCAGGAGCCACTCGCGCTCTTCTGCGCCTTGCTCGGCGCGACGAGCTTCCAGGACATGCCCGAGTCGGTGTGCTGGTAGTCGAGCTCGTATTCGTCCTTGGCGACCTTGACATCGTTGACCTGCCGTGCACGCGAGGGAAGGCCCTCGGCATCTGTGGACAGCACCTGCGAACTCAGGCAGCCGGGAAACCAATCGACCTGCGCGGGGAGGTTGCGAATTACCGCTAGCACATCAGCGAGCGGCGCGTTGATTGTGACGGACTCGGAACCAGAAACTGCACCCATGCCGCCACGCTAGGACTCCTCGAGGGCGCGCGCGGCCGTTCCGCAGAAGTCGCTGCCCAGCAGGGCGGTAGCGTCTGGCGCATGGCCGAGCAGCTCCCCTCACGCGCCCGCGTCGTCGTGATCGGTGGCGGCGTGATCGGGGCCTCCATCGCCTACCACCTCGGCCACCTCGGCTGGGGCGCCGAGACCGTGCTCCTAGAGCGCGATCGACTGACCTCCGGAACGACGTGGCATGCCGCCGGCCTCATGGTCACGTTCGGCTCCCTGTCGGAGACCTCTACCCGCATGCGGATGTACACCCGCGACCTCTACAGCCAACTGGAAGCGGAGACCGGGCAGTCCACGGGCTTCGCCCCCATCGGACTCGTGGAGGTCACCGCTGACGAGGGGCGACTTGAGGAGTACCGGCGCGTAGCGGCGTTCAACCGGCTCTGTGGGGTCGACGTGCACGAGGTGACGCCGCGCGAGATCGCCGATCTCTTCCCGCCCGCCCGCACCGATGACCTGCTCGCCGGCTTCTACATGCCCGGTGACGGCAGGGTCAATCCCGTCGACGTGACGATGGCACTGGCCAAGGGCGCGCGGATGCAGGGCGTCACCATCCTCGAGGGCACGCCGGCGCTCGACGTGCTCCTCAGGGACGGACGCGTCGTCGGCGTGCGCACCGAGCACGGCGACATCGAGTGCGAGTACGTCGTCAACGCGGCAGGCATGTGGGCGCGACAGCTCGCGGCCAAGTCCGGCATCACCGTGCCCAATCAGGCGGCCGAGCACTACTACCTGATCACCGACACGATCCCCGGCCTGGATCCGACGCTGCCGGTCTTCGAGGACCCGGGTTCCTACGGCTACTACCGGCCCGAGGGAGACGGCCTCATGATCGGCCTCTTCGAGCCGGTGTGCGCGCCGTGGAAAGTGGACGGCATACCCGAGGACGCGTCGTTACTGACGCTGCCGCCCGACTGGGACCGCATGGGCCCCTACCTGGAGAAGGCCATGGCGCGCGTGCCGGTCTCCATGGAGGTGGGCATCCGCACGTTCTTCTGCGGCCCGGAGTCCTTCACCCCTGACCTGCTGCCAATCGTCGGAGAGTCACCGGAGATCGACGGCTACTTCGTCGCGGCCGGGCTCAACTCGATTGGCATCCTCACCGGCGGCGGCATCGGCAAGGCGGTGGCGACCTGGATCGTCGACGGACTGCCGGATGTCGATGTCACGGGCTTCCACATCGACCGGCTGCACCCCTACCAGACCTCACCCGAGTACCGCGCGACACGCACGGTGGAGTCACTCGGCATGGTCTACCAAACGCACTTCCCCGGGCGATCGATGCAGACCGCGCGCGGGGTGAAGCGATCGCCCATCCACGATCGACTTGCCGAGCAGCGCGCGTACTTCCGCGACGTGTCCGGCTGGGAAGGCGCCGACTGGTTCGCGCCCGAGGGCGTCGAGCCGGTCGTCGACGAACTGAGCTGGGATCGGCAGAACTGGTTCCCCTACTGGGCCGACGAGCACCGAGCGATCCGCGAGGGCGTGGGCCTGATGGACATGGCGTTCATGGCCAAGTTCCTTATACAGGGCCCCGATGCCGGCCGGACCCTCGAGCGCATCTCGGCCAACCGCGTCGACGGTGACCCCGGCGTCATCACCTACACCCAGTGGCTCAATGCGGGCGGCACCCTTGAGGCCGACCTGACGGTCACCAAGCTCGACGACCACCGCTTCTGGGTCGTCGCCTCCGATACGGCGCATCGCCACGTCGAAGCCTGGATGCGCCGGCACATGCGCGATGACCGCGCGTACATCACCGATATGACCTCGGCCTACGCGCAGATCAACGTGCAGGGCCCGCTGTCACGCCAATTGCTGCAGGCGATCTCGTCAGTCGATCTGTCCAATGAGGCATTCCCCTTCCGCACCGCGCGCGAGATCGACCTCGGCTACGCCCGTGCCCTGTGCGTGCGCATCACCTATCTCGGCGAGCTCGGCTACGAGCTCTACGTCCCGGCCGAGCAGGCGATGCACGTCTACGAGCGGCTTCGCGAAGCCGGAGACCCGATGGGCCTGCGGCACACGGGCCTGAAAGCACTGTCGAGCCTGCGCATGGAGAAGGGCTACCGCGACTACGGACATGACATCGACAACACCGATTCCGTCCTGGAGGCCGGCCTGGGATTCGCGGTGGATTTCGACAAGGACTTCATCGGTCGAGATGCGGTGCTGCGGCTGAAGGAATCCGGGCCGTTGCACCGCCGCCTCGCGCAGGTGCGGCTGCTCGACCCCGAGCCGCTGATGTTCCACGGCGAGGTCGTCTATCGCGATGGCACGCCCGTGGGCTACGTCCGCGCGGCGAGCTATGGCCACACCCTTGGCGGCGCCGTCGGGCTCGCCATGATCGAGCCCGGCGAGCCGGTCACGGCCGAGTTCATCAACTCCGGCACGTGGGAGGTCGATGTCGCGGGCGTGCGATATCCGGCAGCGGCCTCACTGCGGCCGATGTACGACCCGGACAACGCGCGCATCCGGGCCTGACTGACGTCGCTACGACGCAGCAGGAGCGGCATCACCCGGAATGACGTAGAGCACGCTCCGCGCCTTGCCCTTGGTGCCGGGCTCGATCACGACGGCGTTGCCCTTGCCGACCTTGACGGTCAAGGAGGCCTTGACCTGCGTGCTGCAGCCTGGATCGTCGTCGAGGTCGAAGGCGGGCACGTAGATGCTCTCCACCGCGTGATGCTGCTGCCAGGTGATCCGCGTGGTGCGCGCGCCCGTCTTGGCTGTCGCCCGAGTCTTGGCACACGTGACGCCCGGCTGGGTGGCCACCTGAGTGAGCGTGAGAGACAAGGACATGGTCGCGGACCCCTGGATCGCCGTCTTGCCAGCCTTGGCGCAGGAGTCCGGGTACGACTTCTCGATGCAGTTGGTCACCGACAGAAGCGCTCCGATCCGCACCGCCTCCGGGAGTGTCGCACCCACGTCGAACGTGTTCGTCAGCGTCTGCGACGCGCCCGGCTTGATCAGCAGGTCCTTCTTGGCGGGGACCTCGACGGCGTCAGCCCAGGCCGGTAGCGCGGTGCTGACGTAGAGGAGGGAGTACTGCTTGGGATCCATGCGCTGGGTCACGATGGAGAGCACGCCCTTGCCCGAAGGCGCCTCGCAGTTGCCTGGTTCGCACAGCATGACGTCGGCCTGGCACTCGTAGGTGCCGGCCACGTCAGTGTTGAGTACGAAGCCCACGGGGATCGCGAAGTCGGGGGCACTCGGCCACACATTGCGTCCGGTGCCGGCGGACGAGACTGCCCCTGACGGGCTCGTGCAGCTCAGCGTCACCCCGACATAGAGCTCGTTGGGCGAGGTGCCCTTGGCGTCCTGGACGACCAGGTTGGTGGCGACGTAGCGGGTCTCCCCCGCCTCGGCCTGGAAGGAGACGGTGAAGAACTCCTGGTGGCGGTCCCTGGCCGTGAGTTTCGACGTTGTGGGCGTGACATCGAGGATCGCCCCGTCAGAGACCGCAGGAGCGGCGAAGGCGGGAGCCCCGGGCAGGGCGGCGATCACGAAGACGGCAGGGGCAAAGACACTCAGGGCACGAGAACTCATGTCAGCACGGTATGCGAAAGCGCCCCGGGATGGCACGTCAGAGGGAGGGGGCGCTCCATGGCAACAGTCGGAAGCCCTTCGACGCGGCATCCAGGCCGTTGACCGCCTCGAGGGTTCGCTGCCACGAGGCGGCTTGGTCCGGCGTTTGCGACCCGTTTGCCGGGACCAGCGACAGTCGGAATGGGAAATCGTCGTTGTGCACGGCGTAGCCGGACGCGTCCGTCACCACGAACGAACCATCCGACTGCTCCGTGAACGTGAACATGCTGACGAGG
>JBJTIQ010000056.1:0-6317 GCA_046095085.1 Actinomycetota bacterium
TTCGCGGTGGCCTCGGACGGCATCGTGATTCGCACGCGCGTGGAGGAGTTGCGCGCATCCGGCCGCGACACCATGGGTGTCCGGCTGATGAATCTCGGCGATGACCGCAGCCTCGTGGCCGTTGCCCGTGCGGGCGACCGCGAAGAGGGCGACAACGGTCACGACTCGGCCAGTGACGACGTCGCGGAGGGCGAATCTGACGCTCCGCAGGGTTAGTCTGGTGGCTTCACGCACGATCGGGAGGGCTTGGTGTCCAGCAGCGCGGTGACCGGCACCCCCGCCGAGGGGCCGGTGTCGCCTACGCCGATCGGGCGCACCCTCGACAAGGTGAGCAGTCGCGATGCGACCCCGGTCGTGGGAATTCCGCCGGTGCTCGAGGCGCCGCCGCCCCCGCCGCCCGTGGCCAGCGACGCACCGGAAGCAGCGCTTCGCGGCAAGGTGCGACGAGCTCCCCGGCGCGCGCGCCTCTACGTTTATCGCCTCGACGCGTGGTCGGTGATGAAGGTCGCGTTCATGCTGTCGGTGGCAATGGCGATCGTCATCGTGTCCGCTGTGGCCGGTGCCTGGTACCTCCTCGACTACAGCGGGGTCATCGCCACGATGGCGCGCAATGTCGACGAGGTGATCGGCTCGGGCACAACGACCTTCGACCTCGAGGCAGTGCTCGCATTCGACCGCGTCATGGGGATCGCCGTCGTCGTGGCCGCATTGGAGATCGTCCTCGTGTCGATCCTGGCCGGCATATTCGCCGTGCTCTACAACCTTACGGTCGGCATTACCGGCGGTGTCGAGGTCACGTTCACCGACGCCTTCTAGTCGTCGGCGCTAACGTGTCGGGGTGACCGCGACCGAAACGACGCAGCGCGTGGGCCTTCTCCCGGCCCGGCTCCGGCTGGTCGCCGCGAGTGGCCTCATGCTGTTTGTCCAGCTGGCCCTCATCCGATGGTCGGGGGCAAACCTCGTCCACCTGTCCTACTTCTCCAACCTGATCCTGCTGGCCTCCTTCCTCGGGATCGGCTTGGGCTTCCTGCGGGCGCGGCGATCGTTCGACTTCGGGCGCTACGCGCCGATCACCGTGCTCGTGCTCGTCGCCTTCATCACTGTCTTCCCCGCGAAGATCGAGGGCTCGTCCACTGACCTGATCTTCTTCACCGAGGTGCGACCCACGGGCCTGCCCACCTGGGTCACCCTGCCGCTGGTCTTCATCGTCGTTGCCTTGACGATGACGAGCCTGGGTGAGATCACGGGCCGGGCATTCATCGAGTTCACGGCTCTGGACGCCTACAGGTGGGACATCGTGGGCTCGCTCAGCGGGACGCTGCTCTTCACGCTCGTCTCGTTCTTGCGCGCGCCGTCGTGGATCTGGCCGACGGTCATGCTCATCACGCTGGTGTTGCTCTACGGTCGTCGACTCCCTGCGCTGTCGTGGATCGCGAGCGCCGCCATCATCGTGATCCTCGTGCTCGAGTCGATCGCCACGGGGGTCTCGTGGTCGCCCTACTACAAAGTGACCACCCAGGACTATGTGAGCGAGGAGTCCGGCCAGTGGACCGCCATACAGGTCAACGGGATTCCGCACCAAAACGTCCTCGACGCCGAGAAGCGCCTCGATATCGAGCCGATGTATGGCCGCCCCTATGAGCGTGCGGTCGACAACCCCCTCGGCCGGGTCCTCATCATCGGCGCGGGCACCGGCACCGACGTGGCGCTGGCGCTTAAGCGAGGCGCCCAAAGCGTCGACGCCGTCGAGATCGACCCGCGCATCCAGCAGATCGGCATCGAGAAGAACCCCAATCAGCCATACGCCGATCCACGAGTCAACGTCTACATAGACGACGGCCGAGCGTTCCTCTCCCGCACCGATGGCAAATACGACCTCATCCTCTTCGCCCTGCCGGACTCGCTCACGCTCGTATCAGGTGCCAGCCAACTGCGACTGGAGTCATATCTCTTCACGCGCGAGTCGATCCAGGAGGCCTACGACCACCTCAGTCCCGATGGGGTCTTCGCGATGTACAACTACTACCGCGAGGACTGGCTCATCAATCGCCTGGCGGGCACCGTCGAGGGCGTCTTCGGTCACGCACCCTGCTTGGACCGCTTCACCGCCGTGCAGTCGCTGGCGGTCATCGCGGTTGGCAAGTCGCCTGACAACGCCGTGTGCGCCCCCGGTGCCGTGTGGGAGCGCGACGCGATTGCGGCTCTGGGCGAAGACATCCCAGCGCCATCGGCAGATGACCATCCGTTCCTCTACCTCAAGGACGCGTCCATCCCCGGGCTCTACATCCTGGTGATCGCGCTGATCCTCGGCGTCTCCCTGATCGCGATTCGCGTCGTCGGGGGCCCGCTGCGGCAAATGCGCGGCTACGCAGATCTGTTTCTCATGGGCATGGCATTCCTGCTCCTCGAGACGCGATCGATTACGACGTTCGCGCTGCTCTTCGGCACCACGTGGCTGGTCAATGCCCTGGTGTTTGCGGGCGTGCTCATCGCGGTCCTGTGTGCCATCGAGGTGACTCGTCGATTCACCCTGCCTCGGGCACCGATAATCGCGGGCCTCTTCATCTCGCTCGCCGTGGCCTGGCTGATTCCCAACGCATGGCTGCTGACCCTGCCGGTGCCGATTCGTCTTCTGGCGGCCGTCACGCTGGCCTTCGCGCCCATCTTCTGCGCCAATCTGTACTTCACTTCGCGGTTCAAGGAGGCGGCGAATCCGACGGCAGCCTTCGCCGCCAACCTCTTCGGGGCGATGATCGGCGGCTGCCTGGAGTACCTGTCGCTGCTGACCGGCTACCGCTTCCTGCTGATCGTGGCCGCCGCCATCTACCTGGGGGCGGTCCTGATCGGTCGGCGCCTCGGCCGGGTGCCAGTGGGCACCTAACGGCCCGATGTGTACGCTTTCGAAGCCGTCAGGCACGGGCCTATAGCTCAGCTCGGTTAGAGCGCTTCCCTGATAAGGAAGAGGTCGGTGGTTCAAGTCCACCTAGGCCCACATGAAGAAACTGCTGCTCCTTGTCGCCCTGGCCGGTATCGGCTACCTCGTCTACCGCCAGGTCATGGCGAGCCGAGCCGAGGACGACCTGTGGACCGAGGCGACCTCGGTCCCGGACCTCACGTAATACCCGTGGTGTCAGCGCATGAGCGCTGACTCTGCGCCGGGCGAAGCCCCCACGGGGGTCCTTCGCGGGAATCCGCGCGTCCAGGTGCTGGTTGCCGTCTACACCTTCAGCAACTTCGGCTCGGCCGTGGCAATGCTGGCCTTCACCTACGTGTCCTACGTCATCACCGGCAGCCTGACGGCCGCGGTCATCATCGCTGCTGTGTCAGCGTTTCCCGCGCTGATCCTGATGCGCCCCGCCACGAGCCTGACGCTGCGATTCGATCTGCGCTGGGCGTGCGGCTGGCTGGTCATGTTGAAGGCAGCCCTCTTCATCCTCGTCGGCGTGCTGCTCGACCTCGGCTACCTGAGCTTCTGGCTGCTCTTCGTCACATCTCTGCTCAACGGCATTCTCGGCGCATTCATCTTCCCCGCGTGGAATGACTTCGTGCGCGAGATCGCACCCGGGGGACGAGTGGCTGCCCTGGACTCGGCCCTCATGTCCTTCAGCGCGATCGCCGGGATCTTCGGTGTCATCGTGGGCGGTCTCATGCTCGATGCCTGGGGACCGGGGAGCCTCTTCCTCCTCAACGGCTTCAGCTACGTCGTGTACGCGATCCCTCTCGCCCTCTTCCCCGCGGTGCGCGCGGCACCTGTCGGCACGGGGAGAGGCTCCATGGGGGATGCCCTGCGGGTCGTCCGTGACACCGAGGCCCTGCGCAGCTTCGTCATCATCGCTGTGATGGTGCAGTTGGCCGCCTGGCCACTGCTGAATCTGCTCCCAAGTATTGCCACTGACATCGGCACCAACGCGATCATCTTCTCCCTGCTGCTGTCGTCTGTCTACGCAGGCATGGCGCTGGTGGAGCCGATCCTGGCGATTCGCGAGAAGCAGTATTCGCACTGGCACATTGCGATCGTCGCGCTCATCATCCTCATGATCGCCACGAGTCTGGTCGCGCTGGCGCCGCTGGTCAGCGAGGGCGTCCGTCTCATCGTCCTCATGGTCATCCTGGTGCCCGTGGGCATGGCCCTCAACATGACGGCAGTTCTGACGTCTGCGGCGGTGCAGAGCGGCGCACCCGAGGAGGAGGAAGCCGGAGTGCTTGCCCTCTATTCGGCGCTCATCACCGTCATCACACCGGTGGGGGCGCTTATCATCACGGGGGTGGCCGACTCGACGAATGTCTGGATCGCCGTGCTCATCGAGGCGATTGGCATCGGCGTTCTCCTCGCCTACCTGAGCTCTCCGCGGGTGCGGGCCCACCTCGTGACGGCATTGTCTGATCGGCACCATGTAGTACGCCATCATGCGCGCCACGGATCCGTGGCCCGGACGCTGCCGGGGGATGTGACGCCGGTCGGGCGCCATGGACCCGATCCCGTAGCATCGGGTGGTCCTCCGGGGGCTTAGCTCAGTTGGTAGAGCGCTGCCTTTGCAAGGCAGAAGTCAGGGGTTCGAGTCCCCTAGCCTCCACAAGTACGCCTTGGTGTGCCGATGACCCCCTAGCCGAGCGCGAAGGCACCCGGCGTCGTGGCGAGCACGGCAAAGCCCGCGATCAGACCGACCGTGCTCAGGACGAGGAAGCCAATCTGGATGGACCTGCGCTGCACGATGGTCGTAAGGCCGGCGATGAAGAGCACGACGGCGAAGAACACGTTGGCGAGGTCGAAGCGGTCGGAGTTGGCGTCGGCCGCCTCGGCGGCGACCCGCAATTCCTCTGCCTGCTCGTCGTAGGCCTGGCCCTCGGCCAGCAACACCTGGCTCTGAAGGCTGGTGAAGGCGGGGTTCTCCGGGACAAAGGGCGTGGGAGGCGTGGTCTCATCAGGCTCGTCTCGCCACCAGGCGAAGGCGGCGTACAACTCCGGGCTCATGATGCCCTCGGTGAGGTAGTCGTAGACGACGGTGTTGCCGTCCTCACTCGCGGAGACACCGGCCAGGGCTGCATCGACAAAGAGCGTGAGCTCCTGCTGCCGCTCTTGACCCGACCTGATGTAGGCGTCGTTGGCGAGCGCGAGGGTCGCCTGCTGCTCGGAGTAGCTCTTCAGCACGAGGTCACTGGTGAGCGACTCTCGGTAGGCCGCCCATGCTGTGAGCACAGCGGCGATGCCGAGCAGGACCGCGGCAGCCAGTGCCAGGGCCCCCTGCGTGGGGTTGGCGCCCTCGTTGCTGGTCTCACTCATGACCCCCCCTTCGTCGTTGGCTAGCAAGGTATCGGTCAGGCGCCTGCGAGCGCATGAGGCTGGCGCTCGAAGGGAGGGTTGCTCACCGTGTGAGCCATGGCCGCGTGCCACCAGGCACCGACCTCATCTTCCAGGACATCCGGATCCAAGAAGACCGGACAACGACGCGACCGCCCCGTGAGGAGCGCTGGTCACGGGGCGGTCGCGTCGTTGTCGGGTCGCCGGGTGGTGGGCTACGGCAGCCCGAGGCTCCAGACGAACGTCTTGAGCTTCCCTATGCCTATCGCCATCCGGTCGTAGGCAGCCCGAGGCTCCAGACGAACGTCTTGAGCTTCCGGTAGGACAGGCCCTTGGAGTAGACGTACACATTCGTGGGGGCCAGCCCAGAGGCCGGTGCCGACAGCGCCACCGAGACCCAGGCCCCCTGGGTCTTGATCTGCGAGTTCGTGGGGAACTCGCAGGCGAGGGTCGTGGGGCAGTTGATCCACACCGTCGCGGTGGCAGCGCCACCCTCGACCGGGAACGTCGTGTAGGGCACGTACATGGCCATGGCTCCCCCGCCGGGCGGGATGCAGGAGGCGGAGTCGGACTCCCACAGCTTCACCTTGGTCGTCCCGGACGTGAAGACGGCCTCGATCGTCTCCGGAGTGGACCCGGAGGGAGCGTCGCACGCGTCGTTGATGCGGAATCCGGGCCTGTTAGCCGTAGGCATAAGGCGTAAAGCCAGTCGAAATGGCGGTCTCTATGCGGCACAGACTCAGGGGTTCGAGTCCCCTAGCCTCCACGTATGCAGATCGAGGTGTTGGCCGCTGTTGCCCACCCCCCAACCCACCCCCCTCTACCGTTTCTCCCACAAAGTGGGAGAAAGGGTTGAAATGAGGCCCTGCGAGGGTCCAAACCCACCGTTTGTCCCGGTACTCACGCCGCGGAACCGTGCAGCAGGTCCTGGTGAGGGTCTGTGCGTACGTGATGCCGACCCCCACACGACAGGATCCCCGCATGCCCGACTCGACCACCAAGGCCACGCTGCACACCT
>JBJTIQ010000057.1:0-18617 GCA_046095085.1 Actinomycetota bacterium
ACGGCGGGGTCGAAGCCACCCGCGTCACCGTCGGTGATGATGCAGTAGGTGACGTGGGTGCCCCCCTGCACCCACTGGGCCACGGTGCCCGCGGCGCCGAAATCGACGTCGTCGGGGTGGGCCGTGACCACCAGGGCCCGCTCCACGGGGTCGGCCGGGGTGGTCTCGAGCACGCGGTCTCCAGGGCTGAATCGTGAGGAGGGAGGGCTTCGTGTCGGAGTTTCCTGGGGAAACACGCGTTCCACGAGGGGCTCCCGGGGTCTTAGAGGCTACCGTGGACGGCGTGTCTGCCCACCCGGGGCGCCTCGGCCGCCCGCACTCGACTCTCGCGAGCAGGAGTCGGGGAGCAGTCAAGCGGGCGCTGCCGGCCACCGTCGCGGCGCTGGGAGCGGTGGGGCTCGCCGGAGCTCTGCTCGTGGCCCCGCCGGCCCAGGCATCACCCATCGGCGAGGCTGATCACACGCCGAGCGACGTCCCCTCGACCGGCCCTCTCGACGACCACGGCCACGACCACGCTCCTCCCTCGGAGGACAGCCCGTCGGGCAACGGCAAGGACCGCAACTCCGACAAGGACGACTCGAAGAAGAAGGACCCGGCCAAGGACGTCCCCCTTCCGCCTGCTCCTGCCGTGCCCGCCAACCTCCCGGCCGAGGTAGACCCGCTCCCTAGCTACCAGGGCCAATACATCTGCTCTCCTGACCCCAAGCCAGGATCGGAGAAGTTGGCCGCGCTGATCCGTGCGACCTACGTCGATTCATCCGACATCTGGATCCCCCGCGAGTGCAACCAGGGTGGCCGCAGCGAGCACAAGGAAGGCCGAGCGCTCGACTGGATGATCGCCCAGAAGATTCCCGAGCAAAATGCCCAGGCCGAGTCCTTCCTCAACTGGCTGCTTGCCACCGATGCCAACGGCAATGAATTCGCGATGGCGCGTCGACTCGGCGTCATGTATATCGGCTGGGGCGACGAGATCTGGGAGTCCTACACCGGTCGCTGGACCGAGTTGAAGGGCTGCTACAGCACGCCCGGTTCGGACTACGACACCTACTGCCACCGCGATCACATCCACCTGTCGCTGTCCTGGGACGGCGCAGCGGGCCAGACCAGCTTCTGGGGCGGCACCCCCAGCCCGGCTCCGTTCTGCTCCAGCTCGCGCACCCCGTCGTCCACGCCGAGCGAGCCCGGAGACGGTCTCGACTACCTGCCCGTGGCCCCCGAGCGCGTCCTCGACACCCGCACCGGCCACGGCGTCAGCGGCCAATCCTGCCGACTCGCGGCGCGGTCCAGTGGCGGTCCCGGATCCCCTGTCGTGATCGACCTTGCCAACCGCAAGGGCGTGCCGCCAGGGGGCGTACGCGCGGTGGCACTGCGCGTCGCCACCGTCGGCTCCAACTCACCCGCGACCTTGCGCACCGCGGTCAACGGGTCCTTGGACTCGGTGGATGTCAACGTGCGACGCGAGGTGGTGACGATCCTGCCGGTCGGTGCCGACGGCACTGTCGCCTTCACGACGGATTCGGGTGCGACCCACGTCGTTGCCGATCTAGTCGGCTACTTCGTCACGCCGGAAGCGGCTGCCGATGTGGGCGGCCGACTCCTTGCCCACGCCAACGACATTGTCTACGACACGACGGTCCTGAAGCAGCCCGTGCAGCCGGGTGAGAAGCGGGTCATCGATGTCGGCAAGGCGTCGACCAGCGACGGCCCCCCGGCGGGAGCCCTGATCACCGTGACGGCGACGGGCGCGAGCCAGATGGGCCAGATCGTGCTGCGCCGCACCGGCGACAAGCGCACCGAGGCAACGCCCGTGCTGCCCTACCGCCGCAAGGACACCGTCACCACGACATTCCTCGCCGCGCTCGACTCCGAAGGCCGGATCACGGTGGTCAACACCGGACGTGGCCCGGTCGACGTCATCCTGGCCGTCCAGGCCTCTGCCGTGCGCACACCCGAACTCGGAGCGCTGCTGATCCCGGTCACGCCCACCACCGTTCGCGCCAAACGCACAACTCTGAGCACGGTCCTGGGCGAGCGCAAGCGGGCCGCAAAGGTTCGACCCGTCGGACTGTCGGAGCCGAAGTTCTCGTCGGCCGTCGACGGCGCAATCGCCGCTGTCCTGCAGGTGCGTGTGACTGCGGCGAAGAAGGGCGGTTCGGTCGTCTTCTGGTCGCTGGGCGAGCCGGCCACTCCGTCCATGGTCGTTCCACGCCAGTCATCCATCTCCGGCCTGGTCATCGTGCCGCTCGATGCCAAGGGCACGCTCCGGCGCACCGTCACGGGTGACCTAGGTGTCGACGCGCGCGTCGTCGCCTACCTGCGCTAGGGCAGTCGTGGAGCGTCGTTGATCAGGGGGACCATCGCCGGGGCCGCCGCCGCGATTCTCGCCGCATCCCTCGCCGCCGCCGCTCCCGCCGCCGCCACTGTCCACCTTTGCGGATGGACCGGCGACGTGGACGTCCTCATGTCGAAGGCCGATCGGCAGGTGTCATCGATCAACCTGGATCGATTGGTGCGTAAGGAGTACGGCGCTAAGGCCGCGGTCACGCGAGTCAGCCCGCTGGAGGTGGAGCTCCTGGCACCGTCCTCGGCCAGCGTCGTGCCGACCGACGCGAGCGGTCTGATCGACAACGTCGTCAGCTACCGCGTCATCGTGAGCACGCCCGGGCGCGACAAGACGTCGGCACGCTTACAGTTGCTCTATCGCGGCCTGTGCTACCGATCGGTCGACTTCGCTGCGATCACCCAGATCGGCAGCCTGGGCGTCGAGTCGCCGCGCATCAGCGCCGACAAGGCCCTGCGCCTGGCGCAGGACTTTCGCCGGGGCCACAGCGACCGTTTCCCTCTCGACAACCCCCTGGTGGGCCTGCAACTCATGCGAGCCACCTCGGCCCCGCCGGACTTCGGGGTGCTGCGGTGGTTCGTGACCTATCAGTCGGCACCAGGGCTTGAGCAGGTCCTTGCCGTCCACATGAACGGCAAGGTCCGGATCGTCGTCCCCTGACCTCCAGCGTTGTCGCAGTCCGGCCGTACCATCAGCCGGTGTCCGATCTCAATCCCGCTCAGCTCGACGCGGTCACACATCGGGGCACCCCCCTGCTCATCGTTGCCGGTGCCGGGTCAGGCAAGACCAGGGTCCTCACGCAGCGCATTTCTCACCTGATCCGCGAAGACGACGTTCGCCCGAGCGAGATCCTCGCGATCACCTTCACCAACAAGGCAGCCCGAGAGATGGCTGACCGGGTCACGGCCCTTGTCGGTCCTCCGTCGCGCGCCATGTGGGTGATGACTTTTCACTCGGCCTGCGTGCGCATCCTGCGGCGCGAGGCCGGCCGCCTCGGCGTATCCACGTCCTTCTCGATCTACGACGCCGCTGACTCCCAGCGCCTCATGTCGATGGTCTTGCGCGACCTCGAGCTCGACCCCAAGAGATTCCCTCCGCGAGCCATGTCGGCCCGCGTCTCGCACCTGAAGAACGAGCTCATTGACGAGGAGACCTTCGCTCGCACGGCCGAATCACCGGCCGACCAGATCCTTGCCGAGGCCTATGCCGAATACCAGCGGAGGCTGCGCAGGGCCAACGCCTTCGACTTCGACGACCTGATCGGTTCGACGGTCGCACTCTTTCAGCTGTATCCAGACGTGGCCGAGCATTACCACCGCCGTTTCCGACACGTGCTCGTCGACGAATACCAAGACACCAACCACGCACAATACGTCTTGGTCCGCGAGCTCGTCGGCGATGGCAGCGATGGCATCCCGCCGGCCGAGTTGTGCGTCGTCGGCGATGCCGACCAGTCGATCTACGCCTTCCGGGGAGCGACCATCCGCAACATCGAGGAGTTCGAGCGAGACTTCCCAGACGCTCGCACCGTGGTGCTCGAGCAAAACTATCGATCGACCCAGACGATCCTGGATGCGGCCAATCGCGTGATCTCGCGCAACACCGGCCGCCGCCCGAAGCGCCTGTGGACAGAGGAGGGCGCCGGTCAGCCCATCGTGGTCTACGTCGCCGACGATGAGCATGACGAGGCGCGCTTCATCGCCGACGAGATCGACGCTCTCGGTGACGAGGCCGGCCTTCGGCCGGCAGATGTCGCCAGCTTCTATCGCACCAATGCCCAGTCCCGGGCGGTCGAGGAGATCCTGATCAGGGTCGGCCTGCCCTACACCGTGGTGGGAGGCGTGCGCTTCTACGAGCGTCGAGAGGTCCGCGATGCCATCGCCTACCTCCGAGCGGTCGCCAATCCCGACGACGACGTCTCCGTCCGGCGCATCCTCAATGTCCCCAAGCGCGGTATCGGCGATCGAGCAGAGGAGGCGATCGAGTCGTTCGCTCGACGCGAACGCATCTCCTTCGGCGCCGCCCTCGATCGAGCAGCCGACGTGCCCGGGCTTGCGACAAGGTCCCTCACCCAGGTGGAGTCCTTCGCGCGACTGCTCACCGATCTGCGCACTCTTGTCGAGTCGGGAGCGGGCCCTGCCACCGTCCTACAGGCAGCGCTGGAGCAGACGGGCTACATCGCTGAGTTGCAGGCCTCTCATGACCCCCAAGACGAGACACGTCTTGAGAATCTCGCCGAGCTTGAGTCGGTAGCGGTCGAGTTCGAGCGCGACAACGAAGAAGCGACCCTCGCCGGCTTCCTCGAGCGGGTGTCGCTGGTCGCCGATGCGGATGAGATCCCCGACGACGACGATGGAGTCGTCACACTCATGACGTTGCACACCGCCAAGGGCTTGGAATTCCCGGTCGTCTTTCTGACCGGCATGGAAGACGGCGTCTTTCCTCACATCAGGTCGCTGGGTTCCGAGAGTGAGCTCGAAGAGGAACGCCGGCTGGCCTATGTCGGCATCACGCGCGCGCGCGAGCGCCTCTACCTCACTCGCTCGGTCGTGCGTTCGGCCTGGGGTGCGCCCTCCTACAACCCCGCGTCACGCTTCCTCGACGAGATCCCGCCCGAGCTTATCGAGTCACGCAGGGAGGAGCCGGTGGCCACATCATGGTCTGGCGCATCGCCGACGCGCCCCGCCGGTGCGGTGTCTGCGCGACCCCAGCCCACCGGAGGCACGCGTCCGGTTGTCGCACTTGCCGTGGGTGACCGAGTCGTCCACAAGACGTTCGGCATGGGGTCGGTGGTGCAGACCGCCGGGGTGGGCGACAAGGCAGAGGCGACCATCGACTTCGGCACGGCCGGCACCAAGAGGCTGCTGCTGCGCTACGCGCCGGTCGAGAAGCTCTAGGTCAGCAGCCGTACTTCTGGCACGCCCACTTGGGCGGCTTGCCGGGAATCCCGGGCTTGGAGCCTGTCCAGAGGCTGTTGGGGTCGACTGGAGTGGGCACCGGACCCACGCGCACCTCGAAGTGCAGGTGCGAGCCGGAGGAGTCGCCGGTGTTGCCCATGCGCCCGATGGTCTCGCCAGCCTCGACGCGGTCGCCGACATCGACGAGGATCTTGGACAGATGCGCGTATCGCGTCTGAGTGCCGTCCTTGCGCATGATCATGATGAGGTTGCCGTAACCCCCGTAGTTGAATTCCGCGTAGGTGACGCGTCCGTCGGTGGCCGCAAAGATGGGGTCGCCCGTCTCTCCATTGAAGTCCATACCCGCGTGCCCCCCGGGCCACTCGGGTCCAGCGGCGCCGAATTCGCCGGTCACGGGAGTTCCCCACGTCACGGGATAGCTGTAGTCGGGGAGTTCGGGTTCGGGCACGTCCTTCGCCCGGGTGGACGTCGTCGATGACGCGTCGGCAAGCGCGCGCACCGCCGCGATCGACGCGATCAGTGCCGTGCCGGCCGAGCCGTCGAGGGCCGGATCGCCGGGGTTGACGAGGGTGGCGGTCAGCGGAGCACCAGCGCCGCCGGCGCCGGTCTGGCCCCGCGGCTGGGCACCCGCCGGAGTGCTCGCCAGGGAGGCGGCGCCCCAGGAGAGCACGAGGGCCCCCTGGGCCAGGACGAGTGCGGCGGCGGCCAGGAGCGGCAGGGCGAATCGACGCACGAGATGTACCTATCAGTCCGGGGGCGTTTCGGACGAATTCGCCTGGGGCTTGTGAGACTGAAGTAAATCTATGACCACTAAGTCCGAATTCTGTCGAGGTCAGGAGGCTGCGGCGTCCAGCGTGGCCAACGCCGTGCCGATCTCGCGAATGACACGGCCGTCGACGGGTAGCGATAGGTGCCCGACGCCGCGGATGAGGACATTGCGAGCGTCGAGGTCGGGGTGCTCAATGCGCCCGTTGGGCTGGGGAATGACCAACTGGTCGATATCGGACCAGAACGCGATGAATCGGGTGCGACACCCCGGAGCGGGCTCGGTGAGTTCGGTGATCAGGTCGCCGCTCGAGCGCATCTGCCTCGCGACCTCCAGTGGCACGAGGTGCGCAGGGAGGGTGCCCTGGTGAGGGGTGCCCAGGGTGACGAGCGTATGGATGTATTCATCGCCGCCGAGTCGCTGCGCGAGGTAGCGCCCGATGAGACCGCCCATGGAGTGGCCCACCACGTGCACCTGGTCGTGACCCGTCTCGTCGCACACCTCCTGCACGAGATCGCCGAGTCTCATGGCCACGCCGCGGACGTCATCGGTGACGGCGTTGTAGTTGAGGGCGTACGTCGATCCAAACCCACGCTTGCGAAGCCCGCGCCGCATCGGCCCGAAGATCGACCGATTGTCGAAGATGCCGTGCACCAGGACGATCGGCGTGCCCGCGGCCACGACGTCGCCCACCAGTAGGCCGCGCTGTGCAGGGGGAAGCCCCTCGAGCGAGTGATGCTCGCTCTGGAGTCGCGCCTGCTCCTCAAGGAGGCCGAGGGGGTACATCGCGAGGTGCGTGGCCACCCAGGCAGCCTCGACGGCCACGCCCTTGACGATCGCGGGCGACAGCAGGGTGCGTCCAGCACGCGTCACGTGATCGCGCGCCCGCCCGAGGGTGTCCGATGACACCCGCCGAGGCTAACCCCGCGCCGCGCGAATTGTCCCCCTGACAGACGGAATGTCGCCGGTCAGATGTGACCTCGTACCCTGGGTCGGTCAACGGAAGGGAGCACCATGGCCGCCCCCCTACGTATCGTCGTGGCCAAGCCCGGCCTGGATGGCCATGACCGGGGTGCCAAGGTGGTCGCGCGCGCCCTGCGCGATGCGGGCTTCGAGGTCGTCTACACCGGCCTCCATCAGATGCCGAAGCAGATCGTCGAGACGGCGCTGCAGGAGGATGCCGACGCGATCGGGGTCTCGGTGCTCTCCGGCGCCCACCTCGTGCTCTTCGAGGAACTCATGGACGAGCTCCGTGCCCGTGATGCCGCCGACATCGTCGTGTTCGGCGGGGGAATCATCCCGGCGGCCGACATCCCCGCGCTGACGCAGATGGGGGTGGCCCAGGTCTTCGGCCCGGGCACGCCCATGCAGGAGATCGTCGACTGGGTGCACGCCAACGTATCGGCGGCGGTCGGCTCGTAGTCGACACTCCGACGGTCGCCGACGGCCTCGACGCCGGCCCCACGTCTTGATGCGACCCCGCCTCAGTAGGCTCCAACCGCCCGTCTTGATGCGAAGGATGCACGGTGGACCTCTACGAGTACCAGGCGAAGAATCTCTTTGACGCCCACGGCGTTCCGGTGACGCCCGGCGAGGTGTGCTCGACACCGGATGCCGCACATGAGGCCGCCCGCAAGATCGGCTCGACCGTCGTCGTCAAGGCCCAGGTCAAGACCGGCGGGCGCGGCAAGGCCGGCGGGGTGAAGCTCGCGTCCACGCCCGATGAGGCGCAGCAGCGCGCCGATGACATCCTCGGTCTCGACATCAAGGGGCACGTCGTACGCAAGGTCCTAGTGACCGAGGCGACCGACATCGCCGAGGAGTACTACGTCTCCTTCCTCCTGGACCGCGCCAACCGTGCCTTCCTGGCGATGGCGAGCGTCGAGGGCGGCGTCGACATCGAAGAGGTGGCCGCCACCCGTCCGGACGCCCTCGCCCTCATCCGGATCGACGCCCTTGACGGGGTCGACGAGGCCAAGGCGCGCGAGATCGCTGACGCGGCGGGCTTCCCCGCGCACATCCGCGACCAGGTCGTCAACGTGCTGGGCCAGTTGTGGCGCGTGCTGGTCGGCGAAGACGCCACGCTCGTCGAGGTCAATCCCCTCGTCCTCAGCGGTGATGGCCGCGTGCTGGCCCTCGACGGCAAGGTCACCCTCGACGACAACGCCCACTACCGTCAGGCGGCCCACGCAGATTTCGTCGATCGCGACGAGACCGACCCCATCGAGTTGCGCGCGAAGGAATTCGACCTCAACTACGTCAAGCTCGACGGTCAAGTAGGCATCGTCGGCAACGGCGCCGGTCTGGTCATGAGCACGCTCGACGTCGTGGCCTACGCCGGTGAGGAGTTCGGGGGCATTCGTCCCGCCAACTTCCTCGACATCGGCGGGGGTGCCAGTGCCGAGGTCATGTCCAATGGGCTCGACATCGTTCTCAACGACCCCGACGTACGCGCGGTGTTCGTCAATGTCTTCGGCGGCATCACATCATGTGACGCTGTGGCCAACGGAATCGTCCAGGCCGTGGGTGCTCTCGCCGAGCGCGGAGCCCCGGTGACGAAACCGATCGTCTGCCGCATCGACGGCAATAACGCGGTGGAAGGCCGACGCATCCTGACGGAGCTCAACCATCCCCTCGTCGAGATGGTCGAGACGATGGACGATGCGGCGCGACGTGTCGCTCAGCTTGCCGCGGGAGGTGCAGCATGACGATCTGGCTCAACGCTGACAGTCGCATCCTCGTGCAGGGCATGACCGGCTCCGAGGGCACCAAGCACACGCGTCGCATGGTGGCCAGCGGCGCGAGAGTCGTTGCTGGCGTGACTCCCGGCAAGGGAGGGCAGGAGATCGACGGCATTTCCGTCTACGGCGACGTTCGCGAGGCGATGGAGGCGACCGGTGCCAACGTCTCGGTGGTGTTCGTGCCCCCGCGCTTCGCGAAGGCCGCGGTTGAGGAGGCCGTCGACGCCGAGATCCCCCTGTGCGTGGTGATCACCGAGGGGATTCCCGTGCATGACACCGCGCAGTTCTTCCAGTACGCCGTCAACTCCGCAGCGACGCGCATCATCGGACCCAACTGCCCCGGAATCATCTCGCCCGGACAGTCCAACGCCGGCATCATCCCGGCGGACATCACTGGGCCGGGGCCTATCGGGCTGGTGTCGAAGTCGGGAACCTTGACCTACCAGATGATGTACGAGCTCAATGACATCGGCTTCTCCACGTGCGTAGGCATCGGCGGAGACCCGATCATCGGGACGACTCACATTGACTGCCTCGCGGCGTTCCAGGAGGATCCCGCGACCGAGGCCATCGTCATGATCGGCGAGATCGGTGGCGACGCCGAAGAGCGGGCTGCCGCATTCATTGCCGACAACGTGACCAAGCCGGTGGTCGGATACGTGGCCGGCTTCACAGCACCCGAGGGCAAGACCATGGGCCACGCGGGAGCGATCGTGTCAGGGTCCTCCGGCACCGCGGCGGCCAAGAAGGCTGCCCTTGAGGCGGTAGGCGTGCAGGTGGGCCAGACACCCAGCGAGACGGCCCGCCTCCTGCGCGCGATCCTGCGCGGCTAGCCGAGCCCCGGTTCGCGTCCTCGGCGACTCTCTCACCCGTGTGACGGGTGGGGCGCATGGGCGTGCCGTTCCCCGAATCGTGCGGGGGTGACTGCGAGGCTAGGTCGGTGAGCCTGGACACCGGTCGGCCCCCGACTCCCGCGCGACGGGCGCGGACGCCCGACGGTGCGCGGCAGGGCTCGACGTCGGCGCCCTCGTCGGCCCGCCGGGCCGCTCCCAAGCGAGGTCGCCGAGAGGCCGATGCGCCTTTGCCATTGATCGTCGCCGGGGGCATTGCGGGAGCCGTGGCTGCTGGTGTTCCGCTGATGGCCCTGGGTTTCGTCACCCTCTCCGCCTGGATGCTCGCCCCTGCCGCAGACCTCGATGCCGCCACCATGATCGAGACGGCGGGCGGGGCGTGGCTTGCCGGGCAGGGGCTGTCGCCGGTCATCCAGGGGGTCAGCATCACCCTGCTGCCCTGGGGTTTCGGGCTCATCAGCATGGCGCTCCTCGTCGCCGCATCCCGGTGGGCCGCCAACGCATCGTCCGCCGGTCGTCGAGGCGAGGCGCTGGCTGTCGCGGGAGCCACGGCGGTCACCTACGGCTTCATCGCAGGACTCGTTGCGCTCGTATGCCGCAATCTCGATGTCGCACCACTGCGCGCCCTGCTCGTGTGCATGATGCTGGCCTTCGTCATCGCGGTGTTCGTCTCTCTTCGTACGTCGGTGCCGGGGGCTCTGCGCACCGGCCCTGTTCTCCGCGACGTGATGGCTGCTGCCATGGCTGGCACTCTGCTGCTGCTATCGGCGGGAGCGATCGCGGTTGCCGTGTCTCTCCTGCTGCACATGCCCGACGTGGGCCTGCTGCTTGGGCGCCTCCAACCCGATGTTGCCGGGGCCGTTCTCCTCACCGTCCTTTCCCTCGCCTACCTCCCGGTCGTCTGCGTGTGGGCGACGGCCTACCTCCTCGGCCCCGGATTCGCCATCGGCGAGGGTCACGTCATCGCTCCACTGTCCGATGTGCCGGCCACGACCGTCCCCGGGCTTCCGCTGCTCGCCGCGTTGCCGTCCGAGGCACCCGCCTTCGGCATCGCTCTTCCCGCCGTCGGGCTCTTGGCGGGCGCGGCGTGCGGTTGGCTCCTGCGCCGCCGCGATCGCGTGGGCGCCGCCGGCGCCGGCCTGGCCGCCCTGTCAGCCGTTGTCGCCGGAGCCGCGATGGCCCTGCTGGGCTTGCTCGCCTCGGGCAGCCTCGGATCCGCACGCCTCGCCGACCTCGGACCCTCGCCCCTAGTCCTCGGCCTGGCCACCACCGTGCTGTTGCTAGTCGGCTCGCTAGCCGTGGTCGTCTGGCCGTCGCGCGCGCGCGCCGCCGTGCTCGAACCCGTGCCGGACGTGGCCGGTGGCTAGCACCCGAGCACCAGCCCCGCGTACTCGCTCGAGGCGAGCAGCCTCGGCGTCGACGCCCCGGTTCGTCACGGCCCCGATGTCGCGACGCGTCACCGGGGCGCTGATCGACCTGCTCGTCTTGCTGTTCGCGGCGGGGGCGCTGAGCTCGCTGATCACCACCATTACGCCCAGCACCGCGCAGGTGCGCATCGACGCAGAAGGTGCCCGCACGTTCATCGCTGGCACCCAGCAGATGACGTGGCTGCCACTGCTCGTCTTCGTCATCCTCACCGCCCTGTACGTCGTACCCCTGATGGCGATCTTTGGGCGCACGATCGGAGGGGCGCTCGTGGGTATCAAGTGCGTGCGCGCGGACACCGGCAAGGCCCCCGGGTGGGGTGTCTCGCTGCGCCGCTGGCTGCTGCTCTACGGCATCGCGGGCGCCCTGGGTTTCGCACCCTACGTCGGCGGCTTCGCATGGCTGGTGACTCTGGTGGTCGGCCTCTCCCCCCTCTGGGACATGTCGGGTCGACTGCGCGGATACGCCGATCGATTCGCGGGCGACATCGTCATTCGCACGCGTGCTGTCCGCTAGCGCACGACGCATCCACCTTCCGCGCCGCTAGGCTCACCCCGTGTCTGCTCGCATCGTCGTCCTCGTCTCCGGCGCCGGTAGCAATCTGCAGGCACTGCTCGATGCCGACCAGCACGCCTTCCAGATCGTGGGCGTCGTCGCCGACCGTCCAGAGGCGCCGGGTCTCGTGCGAGCGCAGTCTCGTGACATCCCCACGCTCGTGGTCGATCCCCACGACTTCCCGGACCGTTCGGCCTGGGACGCCGCCCTAGCCCACGGAATCGCTGATTGGTCGCCCGACTGGGTCGTGTGCGCGGGTTTCATGCGCATCCTGGGAGACGCGGTCCTGTCGGCCTTTCCGAAGCGCATCGTCAATACGCATCCGGCACTGCTCCCGGCCTTCCCTGGCGCCCATGGCGTCCGTGACGCCCTCGACTACGGCGTGCGGGTCACGGGCTGCACGGTGCACCTGGTCGATGCCGGCGTCGACACCGGCCCGATCCTCGGCCAGGCGGCGGTCGACATCGGCACCGACGACGACGTCGAAGTAGTGCATGAGCGCATCAAGGCCGTCGAACGACGCCTCCTGGTGGATATCGTGACCCGTCTGTGCTCCGAGGGGTGCACCGTCGATGGCAGGAGGGTGACGATCCCGTGAGCGACGACACCGACCGTCGGCGGATCAAGCGCGCGCTGGTCTCCGTCTATGACAAGTCCGGCCTCGCCGATCTCGTCGTGGCGCTAAACCAAGCCGGAGTCGAGATCGTCTCCACGGGATCAACCGCTGCGCGTATCGAGGAGGCCGGGGTGCCGGTCACGCCGGTGTCAGAGGTGACCGGCTTCGCCGAATGCCTCGACGGTCGCGTCAAGACACTGCATCCCCACGTCCACGCGGGCCTGCTTGCAGATCTGCGTCTGGCCGACCATCGGGCTCAACTCGACGAGCTAGGCATTGCGCCCTTCGAACTCGTCGTGGTCAACCTCTATCCGTTTACGAGCACGGTGGCGTCAGGTGCGTCGTCCGACGACTGCATCGAGCAGATCGACATCGGCGGGCCTGCCATGGTGCGCGCATCGGCCAAGAATCATGCCAATGTCGCCGTGGTCGTCTCCCCTGATCGCTATGGCGACATCCTCGCGGCGCTCGACTATGGCGGGTTCACCCTCGAGCAGCGGCAACGCCTGGCGGCCGAGGCCTTCGCGTACACCGCCTCCTACGACATCGCGGTCGCATCCTGGATGGGCAATGTCGTGGCGCCCGACCCCGATGGGGAGGGCTTCCCATCGTGGCTGGGCCAGGCCTGGGAGCGCCAGGCGGTGCTTCGATATGGCGAGAACCCCCATCAGCGCGCTGCGGTCTACGCCGCTGACTTCTCTCGCCCGGCCCTTGCTCGGGCGGAGCAGCTCCACGGCAAGGAGATGTCCTACAACAACTACGTGGACGCGGATGCGGCTCGACGTGCCGCTTACGACTACGCCGAGCCCGCCGTCGCCATCATCAAGCACGCCAATCCCTGCGGCATCGCGATCGGGGCAGACATCGCCGATGCCTATCGCAAGGCCTTTGCCACCGATCCGGTCTCCGCCTTCGGCGGGGTGGTCGCGACCAACGCCAACGTCACCGCGGAGATGGCCCGTGACATGGCCGACGTCTTCACCGAGGTCGTCGTCGCCCCCGACTACGACGATGATGCGCTCCAGATGCTGCGCGAGCGCAAGAACCTGCGCGTCCTCCGGGCGGAGCCTCGGCCCGCGTCCGGCTGGGTCGAGTTGCGTGCCATTGCCGGGGGAGTCCTCCTGCAGTCGGCGGATGACCTCGGAGCCGATGGCGACGATCCCGCGACGTGGCGACTGGCCTGCGGCGAGGCCGTCGACGCTGGAACCATGCGCGATCTGGCCTTCGCCTGGCGTGCCGTGCGCGCACCGAAGTCCAACGCCATCCTTCTCGCCAGGGACGGCGCGGCCGTTGGCATCGGAATGGGCCAGGTCAATCGGGTCGATGCCGCCCGGCTAGCCGTCTCCCGCGCGGGTGAGGATCGCGTGCAGGGGGCGGTGGCGGCATCTGATGCTTTCTTCCCCTTCCCTGACGGACTCCAGGTCCTCCTCGATGCTGGCATTCGAGCGATCGTCCAACCGGGGGGTTCCGTGCGTGATGACGAGGTCATCGCGGCCGCCAAGGAGGCCGGTGCCACGATGTACTTCACCGGCACACGTCACTTCTTCCACTGAACGTATGGCCGACGAGCATCGAGGCGGCGGGTCCGCAGAGCCGTTCCCGCCGACCGCCCTTGGCGCCAGCTCCGATCGGCGACGAGACGCCGCAGCGATCGCGGGAGTCGCTGCACTCGTGGTCGGAGCGCTGACAGCTCTTCAGTCAAGACTCAATGGCGAGCTCTCGGCCGTCACGGGCAATGGCATCGAGGCGGCCGTCGTCAGTTTCAGCAGCGGCTGGATCCTGCTCACGCTCCTGCTGGTCGCTTCCAGGCCCGTACGAAAGGGCGTCGCCCAGGTCATCGCGGCCGTGCGTACCCGAGCACTTCGACCGTGGCAGGTGTTGGGCGGGTTCCTGGGTGCCTTCTTCGTGTGCGTGCAGAGCGTGACGGTGCCCATCGTGGGGGTGGCCATCTTCACGGTCGCGGTAGTCGCGGGGCAAAGCGCCAACAGCCTGGTGGTCGATCGAGTGGGCCTCGGCCCCGCGGGCAAGCAGGCGATCACCGGCGCTCGGGTCGTTTCGGCGGTGCTCGCGGTCTTGGCCGTGCTGGTGGCCGTCTCCGACCGGTTGACCGAACCAGGGGTCGCGTCCGTACCCGCCATCGCGGCAGCGGGCATTGCTGGCCTCGCCATAGCCGTGCAGCAGGCCATCACCGGCCGCGTCGGGACCGCCGCCAGAAACGGCTTCTCGGCCGCATGGGTCAACTTCACCTTCGGGTGCGTGCTACTCGGTGCTGCCCTCGGCGTGGCCTGGGGATTGACGGACTACGACCCGGTGCCCCTTCCCGATGGGCCATGGTGGATCTACGCCGGCGGCGCGATCGGCGTGCTCTTCATCGCGACAGCGGCCTGGGTCGTGCAGCGACTGGGCGTGCTGGTCTTCGCCCTGCTGTCCATCACCGGACAGCTCGCCGGAGCACTCCTTCTGGACTGGGTGGCTCCCACGCAGGGGGCAACCTTCCACCTCACCCTGGTGCTCGGCGTGCTGCTGGCCGCCGGCGCCGTGGCGATCGGCGCGCTCCCTGCCCTGCGCGGCCGACGATCCAGGAGTCACTAGGTTGGTCTCATGACCGCCACCATTCTCGATGGCAAGGCGACCGCCCAGGCGGTCAAGGATCGACTGGCCGTCCGGGTAGCGGCGCTCAGGGATCGAGGGATCCATCCGGGGCTTGCAACCGTCTTGGTCGGCGACGATCCCGGAAGTCATGCCTACGTTGCGGGCAAGCACCGCGACTGCGCGGAGGTGGGCATCGCCTCGATCCGCGTAGACATGCCGGAATCCTCCTCGCAGGATGATGTCGAGAGGGCGGTTCACCGCCTCAACGAAGATCCTGCCGTCACGGGTTACATCGTCCAGTTGCCTCTTCCCAAGGGCCTCGATAGCAACCACGTGCTCGAGCTCATGGACCCCGACAAGGATGCCGACGGACTCCACCCCATGAGCCTCGGCCGTCTCGTGCTGGGCATCGACGCCCCACTGCCATGCACGCCGCGCGGCATCGTCGAACTGCTGAGGGCCTACGACGTGCCCATAGCCGGGGCAGAAGTCTGCGTCGTGGGTCGAGGCGTGACCGTTGGGCGCCCCCTGGGACTCCTGCTCACGCGCAAGTCCGAAAACGCCACGGTGACCCTGTGCCATACCGCGACACGTGACATGGCCGCACACATACGGCGCGCCGACATCGTGGTCGCAGCAGCTGGTGTGCCGCACTTCATTACGCCCGACATGGTCAAGCCTGGAGCCGCGCTCGTTGACGTGGGCATCACCCGCACGGAGGCGGGCCTACTCGGCGATATCGACCCGGCCTGCATCGACGTGGCCGGTTGGCTCGCTCCCATGCCTGGCGGCACCGGGCCCATGACACGCGCGATGCTGCTGGCCAATGTCGTGGAGGCGGCCGAGCGGTGAGCAGCGAGGGGCTGGCTTCCGTCCACCGCCTGCGCACGCGTAGGCGTCGGTGGTGGCGCCAGTGGCCCCTCGCATTGGTCCTCCTGGGCGTCGTCTCCGCCCTCATCATCGTCGCGCTCGATCGCTTCCGCCTCGGCTCGCTCGTGCTGGCGGCGAGTGTGCTGCTTGCCTTCGCCCTCCGGCTGCTGCTCCCGGCCGACCGCATCGGCCTCCTGGCGGTGCGGTCGCGCACCGTCGACCTCATCGTCCTCGGGCTGCTGGGCGTGACCCTCACCGTGTTCGCCCTGTGGGTGCCGCCGCCCGCCTGAGCGACGCCACCCCGGGCGCGCTGCCGTCACGACAGCCGACTAGCCTCCTTCCGAAGATGTCTTGACGTCGAGATTTCTCGTCGACTGGGAGGTCACCCGTGTCCCGTACCCCTGTCAACGTCGCCGTCACCGGTGCGGCTGGGCAGATCGGCTACGCGCTGCTCTTTCGCATCGCGTCCGGTGCCATGCTCGGCGCCGATACCCCGGTACGCCTGCGCCTGCTGGAGATCACCCCTGCGCTGAAAGCCGCCGAGGGCACCGCAATGGAGCTCGATGACTGCGCCTTCCCGACCCTGGCCGGCATCGATATAGCCGACGATCCGCGGGCGGCGTTCGATGGCGTCAACGTGGCCCTCCTCGTCGGCGCGCGCCCGCGCGGCCCGGGCATGGAGCGCCGCGAATTGCTCGAGGCCAATGGCGGGATCTTCAAGCCCCAGGGCGAGGCGCTCAACGCCGGAGCAGCGGACGACGTGCGAATCCTCGTCGTTGGCAACCCCGCCAACACCAATGCCCTCATCGCCCAATCCCATGCCCCCGACATCCCCCGGGAGCGCTTCACGGCCATGATGCGCCTCGATCACAACCGCGCCGTGAGCCAGATTTACGAACGCACGGGCACGCCGGTTTCGCAGATCAAGCGGGTCACCGTATGGGGCAATCACTCCGCATCGCAGTATCCCGACCTCACGCATGCCACCGTGGGTGGCAAGCCCGCGCTCGACGTCGTGGGCGATGAGGCTTGGATTGCTGACACGTTCATCCCCACGGTCGCCAAGCGTGGAGCGGCAATCATCGATGCGCGCGGCGCATCATCTGCAGCCTCGGCTGCCAATGCGGCCATCGACCACGTGCGTGACTGGGTGCAGGGCACGGCCGCGGGTGACTGGGTCTCCGTCGGCCTACCCTCCGATGGGTCCTACGGGATCGCCGAGGGCATCATCTCTGGCGTCCCGTGCACGTCGGCCGGCGGCGACTGGCAGGTCGTCCCCGATCTCTCGGTCGATGAGTTCTCGCGTGCGCGAATCGACGCATCGGTGGCTGAGCTGATCGAGGAGCGCGACGCCGTTCGCGCCCTGGGGCTGCTCTAGTCCACTCAAGCGCCAACCAGTACTTCCCGAAACGAAAGCGAGCCGAGCGGTGGCCAAGATCAAGGTTGTGAATCCGGTCGTCGAACTCGATGGCGACGAGATGACGCGAATCATCTGGCAGTTCATCAAGGACCAACTGATCCTGCCCTATCTCGATATCGACCTGAAGTACTACGACCTCGGCATCGAATACCGCGATGCGACCGACGACCAGGTCACGGTCGATGCCGCCAACGCGATCCTGCAATACGGAGTCGGCGTCAAGTGCGCCACGATCACTCCGGATGAGGCCCGAGTCGAGGAATTCGGCCTCAAGAAGATGTGGAAGTCGCCCAACGGCACCATCCGCAACATCCTCGGCGGCGTTATCTTCCGGGAGCCCATCATCATCGGCAACATTCCTCGCCTCGTGCCGACGTGGACCAAGCCCATCATCGTCGGGCGACATGCCTTCGGTGATCAATACCGCGCAACCGACTTCAAGGTTCCCGGAGCGGGGACCTTGACCATGACTTTCACGCCCGCAGATGGCGGCGCACCCATGGAATTCAACGTCTTCGACTTCTCCGGTTCGGGTGTCGCGATGGGGATGTACAACCTCGACGACTCCATTCGCGACTTTGCTCGTGCATCCTTCCGCTACGGCCTGGCGCGCAACTATCCCGTCTACATGTCGACGAAGAACACCATCCTCAAGGCATATGACGGACGCTTCAAGGACATCTTCGCCGAGGTCTTCGACGCGGAGTTCAAGAGCGACTATGAAGCAGCCGGGCTCACCTATGAGCACCGCCTCATCGACGACATGGTGGCCAGTGCCTTGAAGTGGGAGGGCGGCTACGTCTGGGCGTGCAAGAACTACGACGGCGACGTCCAGTCCGACACCGTTGCCCAGGGCTTCGGCTCCCTCGGCCTGATGACCAGCGTGCTCATGACACCGGACGGCAAGACGGTCGAGGCCGAGGCGGCGCACGGCACCGTCACCCGCCACTTCCGCCAGCACCAGCGCGGCGAGGCCACGTCGACCAACCCCGTCGCGTCGATCTTCGCCTGGACCCGCGGCCTCGAGCACCGCGGCAAGCTGGACGGCACGCCCGACGTCACCGCGTTCGCCCAGACCCTTGAGCGCGTGTGCATCCAGACGGTCGAGCAGGGGAAGATGACGAAGGACCTCGCCGTCCTGGTCGGGCCCGACCAGTCGCATCTGACCACGCAGGGCTTCCTGGCGGCCATCGATGACAACCTGCAGAAGGCGATGGCCTAGCCACGACCATGGCGCGCACGTCGCTGCCGTTCACGACGGTCACCGCCAACGTCAACGGCATTCGCGCGGCCGCCCGCCGGGGCGGGCTGGAGTGGCTTGCCGCGCTGGATCCTGACGTCGTGTGCCTGCAGGAGGTACGGGCCACGCACGAGCAACTCCACGAGCAACTCGCGCAGAGCGGGCTCGCCCAGCTCCACGTCGCGCACAGCGCTTCGGCGAGCCTCGGTCGCAACGGCGTCGCCGTCCTCTCTCGGCTCCAGCCGCGTGCCATTCGCGAGGGCGTGGGAGAGCCGGAGTTCG
>JBJTIQ010000058.1:0-2646 GCA_046095085.1 Actinomycetota bacterium
CGCTGCCCACCTCGAGGCAACGATCGCCCGCTTCAACGCCGCCGCGGCGAAGGGAGTCGACGAGGAGTTCGGTCGCGGCTCATCGCCGATCGAGCTCTTCCGCAACGGCCCCGCGCGCCCCGGCAATGACCGCAACCCGGCAATGTTCCCCTTCTCGGGCGAGGGGCCCTACTACGCGCTCATCCTGGCTCCGGGCACTCTGGACACCAAGGGCGGTCCAGCCATCGACACGCATGGTCGCGTCCTCGACTCGGAGTCTCGGCCCATACCCGGCCTGTATGCCGCGGGCAACTGCGCCGGCTTCCCCTCGGCCAACGCCTACTGGGCCGGGGGAGCGACCGTGGGCCTGGCCGTCACGTTCGGATATCTCGCTGCCTGCCATGCTGCCGGCACCGTCACTCCACGATGAGGGCCTCACTCAGCGGCTTGCGCGTGAGATCCGGGACCTCGCAGTCCGCTGCCGGGTAGCCGATCGGGAAGAGGATGTAGGGACGCTCCGTCGCGGGTCGGCCGAGGATCTCGGTGAGGAAGGCCATCGGATTGGGCGTGTGCGTGAGTGTGGCCAGCCCCATCGAGTGCAGTGATGCGATGAAGAACCCACAGGCGATGCCCACGGACTCGTTGACGTAGTAGTTCTTGCGCAGCGTGCCGTCGGGCATGGGCGTGGACTTCTGCGCGAAGACCACCACGATCCACGGCACGACGTCGAGGTAGGACTTGTCGGAGGTCGTGCCCAGCGGGGCGAGGGCCTCTCGCCACGGCGCCGGCAGTCGGCCGCCCTCGTAGTTCTCCCGTTCCTCCACCTCGGCGGCTACTCGGATGCGGTGCTTGGTCTGCGGGTCGCTCACGGCCACGAAGGTCCAGGGCTGCTGGTGGGCACCGCTAGGCGCGGTGTTGGCTGTCGCCACGGCGATCTCGATGAGCTCCCGCGGCACGGGTGCGTCGGAGAAGTCCCGCACGCTGCGCCGGGAGTCCATGAGTGCGAAGAAGTCCTGTCCCCGAGTGCTCGGGTCCTCGACCTGCCGTCCGGCGTACGGCACGAAGCCCGACGCGCGGTTAGCCATGGGAGCGACCGAGGTCGATGTGGGTGCTGGTGGTGACGGGCATGTGTGCTCCTGCGATCACTAGGCCTGGCGCTGGGTCATCGGGCCGAGTTGCTCCACGAAGAACGAGAGGGTCCGGTCCGCGATCCCCGGCAGGTCCTCGTGCTCGAAGTCAGGGTAGATGACGACCTGCTTGTCAGAAGTGATCTTGTTGTAGGCGGCGAATTGCGTGGACGGAGGGCAGATCATGTCCATGAGGCCGGTGTGCATCATTACGGCTGCTCGGATGCGAGCCGCAAGGTGCTGTACGTCGATGTAGCCGAGCGTGCGCCACATCTGCTCGACGTCCTCGTGCAGTGGATCGAATCGACGGAGGTAGTCGCGCAGCTCCGCGTAGGCATTGATGTCCAGGTCCAGGTTCCAGACCCTGCGATAGTCCGACAGGAAGGGGTAGACCGGCACCGCGGCCCGGACGCGAGGCTCCAGGGCAGCGCACGCGAGGGTAAGTCCGCCGCCCTGGGACTCACCCGTTACCCCTACCCGCTCGGGATCGACCTCGGGTCGCTCCATGAGGATCTGCACGGCCTGGACCGTGTCGAGGAAGTGGCGCCGGTAGAGCAACTCCGTCGGTGCGACGTCGAGTCCACGCACGATGTGGCCCATGACGGACGTCCCCGCGATGCCTCCCGTGTCGCGTGACAGCCCACCCTGGCCGCGCGAGTCGAGAGCGAGCACCGAGAACCCCTGGGCCACGTAGGGCAGGAGGCGGAACCAGTCGGGGCTCGATGCGTAGTAGCCATGGAAGACCGCGATGGCTGGGTGCGGGGTGCTCCGGTCCGTGGGCCTGAGGTACTTCGCGTGCAGTCTGGTGCCGCGCACGCCCGTGAACCACAGGTCGAAGCACTCGGCGTACTCTGCGAGGTGGTCGACGGGAGCAAGCACGATGTCCTCGTCACGTCGCGCCTCGCGCAATTCCGCGAGCGCGGCCTCCCAGAAGGCGTCGAGGTCGTCGGGGCGAGGGTTGATGCCGGCGTAGTCGTGCAATTCCGCTAGCGGGAGGTCGAAGACGGGCATCCGCGGCTCCGTTCGTGGGTGGTTTCGCTCCTGCGGCGGGGCTGGCTGCCGTGCAGATTAGGACGGTGAGGGCACGGTCGGAGGGAATTTCGTAAAAAACCTACGTTCCGTGCTCCCATCCCCTTGAATATGGATGAGACCGGCCGGGTGCCGACGCGTTGCCGGGCGGTCAACACTCGACACCACGCTCACGCTGCCGCTGGGAGGGACTGCCTCAGATGCGCCGAGATCTGCCGCCAGGTTTCCTCGACGAATTGGCAGCTGCCTTTCCCGGTCGAGTCACCGTCAACCCGACCGAGCTTGCCCGTCATGGGCGCGATGAGTCGTCGTTGCCCGAGGTGTCACCCGACGCAGTGGTCATGGCCCGGTCGACCGATGATGTGAGCACCCTCTTGCGCCTATGCAACGCGGCCGGCGTGCCCGTCATCCCCTTCGGCATGGGGTCCTCCCTCGAAGGACACGTGCTGCCCGTCCACGGCGGGGTGAGCCTGGACCTGTCGGAGATGAACGCCATCCTCGACGTCCGGCC
>JBJTIQ010000059.1:0-14499 GCA_046095085.1 Actinomycetota bacterium
AGCAGGGTGAGGTGTTCCTCGGGCGCGACATGGGCCATGTGCGCGACTACTCCGAGGAAGTTGCCGCCGCCATCGACGAAGAAGTGCGATCGCTGATCGAGGCTGCGCATCAGGAGGCCTACGAGGTGCTCGTTGCCAACCGCGACGTGCTCGATCGCCTGGTCCTCGAACTCCTCGAGAAGGAAACTCTCGACAAGGGGGAGGTCGAGGCCGTCTTCGCCGACCTGCGGTTGCGTTCGCCAAGGCCCGCGTGGACCGGCTCGTCGCTTCGCATGCCCGACATCCGCGGCCCGATCGAGACTCCCGAGCGCCTGCTCAATGGCCATGCCAACGGCCATGTCAACGGGCATCACTCCGACGCCGTCCTTCCCGAAGGAGCGCCATCGCCTGGAGCCATCGAGTCCGGTGACGTGACGGAGCCGCCGATCCCGAGCCGGCCCGACCAGCCCGAGGCGCGATGACCTCCGATCTGGATCGTCCGCCGAGCCGCAGCGGCATCGATCCGATCTCCCTGCTCAGCGAGCCCCCGGCCGTGCAGCCGTTCGATCATGAGCGCGCCGAACGCGCGGTGCGCGAGCTGCTCCTGGCTATCGGGGAGGATCCCGACCGCGACGGCTTGCTCGACACGCCTGCTCGCGTGGCCCGCGCATATGCCGAGATGTTCTCGGGCATGCACATGACGGCCGACGAGGTGCTCACCACCACCTTCGATATCGGTCACGACGAACTCGTGATCGTCAAGGACATCGAGGTCTTCAGCACCTGCGAGCACCACCTCGTGCCCTTCCATGGCGTGGCTCATGTTGGCTACATACCGGGCGACGACGGCCGCATCACCGGGCTGTCCAAGCTCGCTCGCCTCGTCGAGGTGTTTGCTAAGCGTCCGCAGGTGCAAGAACGCCTCACTACCCAGGTGGCCGACTCGCTGATGCGCATCCTGCGCCCGCGGGGAGCCATCGTCGTGCTGTCTTGCGAGCACATGTGCATGTCGATGCGCGGCGTACGCAAGCCCGGGGCGCGCACGGTGACAAGTGCGGTCCGCGGTGCCCTGGCCAACCCGGCCACGCGCGCCGAAGCCATGGCGCTGCTCGGGGGCTAGCGTGCGCCACCCGGCCGGGCTGTCCCGCGAGATCGCCGCGCTCGATCGCACGGTCGTCATGGGCATCCTCAATGTCACGCCGGATTCCTTCTCCGACGGTGGTCGCTGGCACGATCCGGGCGACGCGATCAAGCGCGGTCATCTACTGCGGGATTTCGGCGCCGACATCATCGACATTGGCGGGGAGTCGACGCGCCCGGGTGCCGAGCGCATCCCTGAGGCGGACGAGATCGCGCGCGTCATCCCTGTCGTTGAGGCTCTCGTAGCCGAGGGCATCCCGGTCAGCATCGACACCATGCGGGCGAGTGTTGCCGCGCAATGCGTCACGCTCGGTGCCTGCCTGGTCAACGATGTCAGCGGAGGGCAGGCGGATCCCGAGATGCTGCCCTTTCTCGCAACCGTGAGCGTGCCCTACGTCGCAATGCACTGGCGGGGGCCCAGCACGATCATGCAATCCCTGGCCGTCTATGACGACGTGGTGAGCGACGTGTGCCGCGAGCTCGAGCAGCGGCTCCACGCGTTGGAAACTGCCGGCGTCGACCTGGAGCGCGTTGCCATCGACCCGGGTCTTGGCTTCGCCAAGAACGCGGAGCACAACTGGGCGATCCTGCGAGGTCTCGACGCGCTCGGCGCCCTGAGTCAGCCGATCCTGCTCGGCGCATCACGCAAGAGGTTCCTCGGCGAGCTTCTCGCCGATCCCGATGGCCAGCCTCGCCCCCTCGAGGGTCGGGAGGCAGCCGGCGACGCTGTGACCGCCCTTGCCGCCGCCTGGGGAGTCTGGGGGGTTCGCGTGCATGAGGTTGCGGCCAGTCGCGATGCGGTCATGGTCGCTAGAGCCTGGCGGGGCCCGTCATGAGCGCCCTCGAGCCCGGTGAAGCGATGGACGTCATCGAGATTCTCGGGATCCGCGCGCACGGCCATCATGGAGTGCTGCCTGATGAGCGACTTCGCGGGCAGCCATTCATCGCTGATATTCGCCTGGGTGTCGACACCTCGCTGGCGGCGAGCAGCGATGACCTCGCCCAGACTGTGAACTACGCCGATATCGCCCAGATGGTCCACGCTGAGCTCTCGGGTGACCCGGTCGACCTCATCGAGACGCTCGCCCAGCGCATCGCCGACCGGTGCCTTGCGCATGCGTCAGTCCAGGCGGTCGAGATCGCTGTGCACAAGCCCCAGGCGCCGGTGGGCGTACCAGCAGACGACGTCGTGATTCGCATCCTGCGTCGACGGGCCGGCTGATGCCTTCTCGCGCCGTCCTGGCGCTCGGCGCCAACCTCGGCGACCGGCTCGCGGCACTGCAGGGCGCGATCGATTTGCTCGCTGCGACCGACGGCGTCTCGGTGGTCGCTGTCTCCCCCGTCTACGAGACGGCCCCGGTCGGCGGCCCGCAGCAGGACGACTTCCTCAACGCCGTCATCGCCGTGGAAACAGAGCTTGACCCCTCTCGCCTACTCGCTGCCTGTCACGCCGTCGAGCAGGCTTGGCACCGGGAGCGCGAGGTCCGCTGGGGTCCGCGCACCCTCGACGTCGACATAGTGGCGATCGATGACGTCGTCATGGATCAATCCGAGCTTTCAATCCCGCATCCCCGAGCCGCGACCCGCGCCTTCGTCTGCGTGCCATGGCTCGACATCGACCCCGATGCCCGCCTCCCCGAGATCGGTTCCGTCGCCGACGTGGTCAGCCAACTTGACGTTTCAGGTGTCAGGCGCGCGCTTGATGTCGCTCTAGTGATCCCGGACGGCGTGCGGTGAAGCCCACGCGACTCGTGCCACTGATCGTCGTCGCGGCGATCGGACTTGCGGTCGGCTGGGTCGCCGTCCAGCTCGTCGAGCGATTCGCCGGTCGGATCCTGTCAGTGCCATGGGCGGCGGCGATCGGGCTCGTGCTGCTCGCCGTGGCCGTGCTCATCTGGGCCCTTGTTTCGCGGCCACGACTGGTATCGCACGAGCAGGATCGAGCGGCCACCAGCCTCTCCCGGGCCTCGGCCGGTGCGGCACGGCCACCACGGCCCCCGCGCATGCCACCGCTCGTGGCGGCGCGCACCGCCGCACTCGCCATGGCCGCATCACGCACGGGTGCGGTGATCGGCGGGTTCTATCTCGGCATCGCCCTTGCGCTGATCCCCGTGGCGAGCACGACGACCGGCTCGCAGTCCTTGAGTGCCTGCATCGCTTGTGTCATCTCGTGCCTCGTCCTCGTCGTTGCCGCCGTATGGCTGGAGTCCATGTGTCGGCTGCGCGACCGCGACGATGACTGAGCGAGGTCAGGACCGATACAGTGCGGCCATGAGCGAGCCCACCGCCCTCGAGGATCTCCCCTTCGACGAGTTGCGCAAGCGCGCATTCCACGTGGCCGAACACCGGCTCGACCTCGGCTTCTTCACTGACGTCTACTCCCACATGCCGGGCATGGTCGCCATCGAGGGCGAAGGCGGTGATCTTGGCTCGACCGGTGGAACCATCATCGAGTCGATCAAGGCGTTTACCCAGATGTTCGGCGACTCGCCGCAGCTGGATCCCGACACCGAGGCACTGCTCCGCGCGCGATTCGCGACCTACCTTCGCGAGCACGGGCACGCCAACGGCTGACCTCAGTGGTCGGTATCCCCGGCCACGCACATGAATGACCCAATGGCGGCCGCCAAAAGTTCCAGTGGTGTTCCGGGCAGCCCCACCGCCATGGCCTGAGCATGCGCATACGACGGTGTCCTGAGACGCACGCGCCATGGCGTCGTCTCGCCGACGGAGACGACGTACGCTCCGCTGCGCCCTGTTGCCGATTCCACCACGCTGTACGCCGTTCCTTCCGGCGCTCGCACGACCTTGGGAAGGGGCACGTCAACCGGCCCCTCCGGAAGCCCGTCTAAGAGGGCGAGAATCAGCGGCAGGTCGGCGTCTAGCTGATCGAGCAGGACGCGGTAGCGGGAGAGCGCGTCACCCTGTTCGGCGGTGACCGTGGCTATCGACGGCGCAACTGCAGGGTAGGCCAGGTAGGGCTGATCGACGCGAGCATCGAGCCTTAGTCCGGCCGCTCGGGCGACGGGCCCGCTCACGCCGTAGGCGACGGCGTGGTCAGGCGTCACGACGGCAAGGCCGGTCGGAATGGTGTGCTCGATCGCCTCGCGGAGGGCTGGAAGCTCGTCGTGCACGACCCCGACTGCGGCGGCCACCTGATCCGACCAGCCATCGGGCGCATCGTTGGCCAGGCCGCCGATGCGGGTGATCATGACGTGGACGCGCCCGCCGGAGATGGACTCGAGGCAGCGCAGGAGCTCTTCGCGTGCGCGCATCCCGGGGACACTCGCCGGCGTTGGGCCGAGCGGCGGAAGCCCGGCGGCACCCGCCGCATGCAGGAGTGCCGCGGCCGCACGATTGACTTCACACAGGATGGTGCGCAGCCATGTGGCGCGCGGCGGCGGCTCGAGGCCCAGCAGGCTCTCCACCGCCAGGGCGAGCGCCACCTCCGAGGTCACTGCGCTCAGCCAGTCATGGCGATTCGCCAGCATGAGCGCCTGACGGTAATCGCGCACTTCCAGCAGTTTTTCCGTGCCTCGATGCAGGAGACCGGGTTGCACGTCGACGCTCGTCACGACGCCGTCATCGATGCGGCAGGCGAGCCGGAGGGCCCCGTGACCGGATGGGTGCAGGTCGCCAAGGTCTAGGGCGACGTCGCACGAATTGGCACCGACGCCCACGCCGACCATCACGTCCTTGGTCACCGCCGCAGCATGTCACGCACGGGTGTGCCACAGTGCCCGGGTGACCTCGACCACGTGGGCGCGGGCGTGGGAGCGATCCGCGCTTGGCCCCGGGGGCTTCTGGCTGCGCGAGCAGCCCGCTCGGCACTTTCGCACGGCTGTCGGGCCCGTTCTGCGCGACGCGATGCTCGCCCTTCTGGCCGACGTCGACCTGCGTCTGGGCTCACCGTCGACCATCGACGTCGTTGACATCGGCGCGGGAGATGGTGCACTCCTTCGGTCGATGGAGTCTGCCTTGCAGGGCACACGCCTTGGCGGGCGCGTGCGTTGGACCGGGGTCGACGTACGGCCGCGACCCCACGACCTGCCCGCGGCGATCGACTGGCACGTGCGTGATGCAACGGCCCATCTGCCTGACAGCGTGACGGGCCTGGTGATGGCGCACGAGTGGCTCGATGAGGTGCCGGTAGACGTCATTGAACGCGATGAGCGCGGAGTCGACCGAGTGGTTCTCGTCGATGACTTCGGCGAGCAGGCACTCGGACCGGAGGTGGCCGACGATCAACGGGCGTGGTTGGCAGCGTGGTGGCCTTTGGCAGATGTGGGGGAGCGAGCGGAGATCGGCCTGGCACGCGACCGTGCGTGGTCGAGATTGTGCGCCGGCGTCGCGGCCGGCACGGTTATCGCGGTCGACTACGGCCATGTTCGATCGGAGCGCAGGCCGACCCTGCGGGCCTATCGGGAGGGCGAGCTCCTCGACGCGATCCCCGACGGTTTGCGCAATCTCACGGCGCACGTGGCCATCGACTCGTGCGCAGCCGCCAGTCCGCCCCGGGCGACGGTCGCCGTCACCCGACAGGCGGATGCACTGGCCCCCTTGGCCGGCGCGCTCCCGGATCCGGCCGCGGTATCCGCGGGCGACTACGCCGCCGCACTCTCCTACGTCATGGAATGCCGCTACCTGAGAGCTGCCAAGGGCCTCGGCGGTCATTACTGGCTGCGCGCCGACGTCGGATGACGAGCCTCTACCCTGCAGACGTGGTGACTCCGCCGCCGCGGTTGCGGGTGGGCGTGATCGGCTCCGGACGCGTCGGAGCCGTGCTCGGTGCTGCCCTTCGGCGCACGGGCCACCCCGTCGTCGCGTGCTCTGCGCGCACCGACCTTTCGCGCGTACGCGCGGAAGCGCTGCTCCCGGGCGTGCCCATTGTCACGCCGGCCGAGGTCGCCCGTGACTGCGATCTACTGCTCCTGACCGTGCCGGATGACCGGCTCACGGAGGTGGTCGGGGATATCGCGGCGCAGGTGCATGCGGGGCAGATCGTCATGCACGTGTCTGGGCACCACGGACTCGCCGCCCTCAGCCCGCTCTCCGGCACTCTTCCGATCGCTGCGCACCCGGTGATGACCTTCACGGGCACCAGCCTCGACCTCGACAGGCTCGAGGACTGCCCCTTCGGAGTGACGGCCCCCGAAGCCGTGCGTCCCATCGCGGAGGCGCTCGTGGTCGAGATGGGCGGCGACCCCGTGTGGGTCGACGAAGGCGCGCGCACGACCTATCACGCCGCGCTCGCACACGGTGCCAACCACCTCGTCAGCCTTGTCGCGCAGACGCTGGATCTGCTGGCGGCGGCGGGGGTCGATGATCCGGCCCGCCTGGCCCGGCCGCTGCTGACCGCGGCACTCGACAACTCGCTCCGTGAGGGCGATGCCGCGCTGACCGGGCCCGTCGCACGAGGCGATGTCGCGACGGTGCGCGCTCATCTCGCGGAGCTGGCCGACGCCGACTCCGGAACTCTTGATGCCTACCTCGTGATGGCCCGCATCACGTTGGATCGTGCGTTGGCTAGCGGGATGCTCACCGCTGCTGCGGCCGAACCCATCGCCCAGTTGCTCGCCGTCACCGACAGCGGGTCGGGGGCACGGCCGTGACACGCCTCCTGCGCCGCAAGGCCGAGCTCGATGGACTCCCTGACGTCACCGGGCGCACGGCGGTGGTCATGACCATGGGCGCGCTCCATGACGGCCATGCCTCCCTCGTGCACGGGGCTCGCGGCCTTGCCGGCGCTGATGGGCGCGTGATCGTAACCGTCTTCGTCAACCCCCTACAGTTCGGAGCGGGCGAAGACTTCGAGCGCTATCCGCGCGCTCTCGACGATGACGTCGCCATCGCCTCCAATGCCGGTGCTGACGTGGTCTTCGCGCCAGATGTCGACGAGGTCTACCCTCCGGCCGATTCCCCGGCCGCGGCGATCATGATCGATCCGGGACTGCTGGGCACCGAGTTCGAGGGCGCGGCACGACCCGGCCACTTCGCCGGAATGCTGACAGTGGTCGCCAAGCTCATGCACATGACACGGCCTGACGTCGCGCTCTTCGGCGAGAAGGACTACCAGCAACTCGTCCTCGTGCGGGCCATGGCGCGTGCCCTTGACTTCTCGGTCGAGATCATCGGTATGCCCACGGTGCGAGAGGCGGATGGGCTCGCGATGAGCAGCCGCAACAGATACCTGTCGGCCGACGCGCGCGGTGTGGCTGCGCAGATCCCGGTCGCCCTCGCCGCCGGCCAGGCAGCAGGGCCGGACGGCGCGCACGCGGTGGTCGACGCCGTTCGCCGCCATCTCGACCAGTCAGCAGCATCGGCAGGTGTTCCGGTCGACGTGGACTACGTGGTGGTCCGATCGCTTGATCTGGGCCCACCTCCCCGATCCGGCGCCGCTCGGCTGCTCGTCACCGTCGTCGTCGATGGCACTCGCCTGCTCGACAACGTCGATGTGCACCTCGGCCCGCAGAGCGTCCGATGAGCGCGGTCTTGGCGGCACCATCGCCGGGATGGACCGCGGATGCCGATGTCGTGGTGGTGGGCTCGGGAGTCGCGGGCCTGACCGCTGCGCTCCACGCGCGTCGCACCGGCCGCCGCGTGCTGCTCGTCACCAAGGGCCGGGTCGAAGAGGGGTCCACCGTGTGGGCGCAGGGCGGTATCGCAGCGGCTCTTGACGAAGACGACTCGCCGGAGGAGCACCTGCACGACACGCTGGTGGCGGGCGCGGGCCTCTGCGACGTCGCAGCGGTTCGGGCGCTCGTCACCGAAGGGCCCGGCGCCGTTAGGGGGCTGATCGGCCTTGGCGCGCACTTCGACCTCGATGCCAGCGGAGCGCTGGCGCTCACGCGCGAGGGAGGTCACCTGCGCGACCGCATTGCTCACGCCGGTGGTGACGCGACCGGCGCCGAGGTATCGCGCGCCCTGGTGGCCGCCGTCGCGCTGGATCCTGGCATCGAGCTCATCGAAGGCGCCCTCGTGCTAGACCTCCTGCGCGACGAACATGGCGCCGCCCAGGGGGTCACCCTCCACGTGATGGGCCAGGGCACGCGTGACGGTGTCGGAGCGGCACTGGCGCCCGCGGTCATCCTGGCGACCGGCGGGTTCGGGCAGGTGTTCTCGCAGACCACCAACCCTCCGGTCGCCACCGGTGACGGCGTCGCGCTCGGCTTGCGTGCCGGCGCGGAGGTCGCCGACCTGGAGTTCGTGCAATTTCACCCCACTGTGTTGTGGCTGGGTCCGCGGGCGCGAGGCCAGCAGCCGTTGGTTTCCGAGGCGGTTCGGGGCGAGGGTGCGCTGCTCGTCGACGGCGACGGGCAGCGCTTCATGGTCGACGTCCACCCACTTGCCGAACTGGCGCCGAGGGATGTCGTCTCGCGCGCCATCCTGCGTCGGATGCGCGAGACGGGATCGGCCCATGTCTGGCTCGATGCCCGCGCCTTTGGCGAGAAACTGTGGGAGGAGCGCTTCCCCACCATTCTCGCGTCCTGTCGCGCGCACGGAATCGACCCGGTCACCGAACTCGTGCCGGTCGCGCCCGCATCGCATTACGCGTCGGGAGGCGTCCGCACCGATCTCGATGGTCGGGCGTCTATTCCCGGGCTGTTCGCCTGCGGTGAGGTTGCGTGCACCGGTGTCCACGGAGCCAACCGCCTAGCGTCGAATTCATTGCTCGAGGGCCTGGTCTTCGCTGCCCGCATCGGGCAGGCGCTGGCGGGCGAGCATGCGCCCCGGCATCCGCCTGTCCCGACGTCGGCCTTCCTGCCGTTGATGGCGCGCGAGGGGGTGCGTCCGCTGCAGCAGGCCATGACCGATGACGCGAGTGTCATCCGGAGCGCTGAATCCCTCACGCGGGCAGCGGACGTGCTCGACTCGCTCACCGACATTCCCGGTGCGAGCCGATGCACGGATGACTGGGAGGCGACCAATCTCCACCTCGTGGCTCGCGCGCTCGTGCATCAGGCCCGCATCCGCGAGGAGACGCGCGGCTCGCATTGGCGAGAGGACTTCCCGGAGCGCGACGACCAGCGCTGGCGAATCCGGCTGGTCTCGCACATGACCCCGTCGGGGGACCTGGTCACACGGCATGAGAACGTGACGGCACCCGCTGCTGAAATGGACGACGTCGATGCCCACTGAGGATCTCCCGCAGGAGATTGCCGCGGAACTGAGCCGAGCGGGACTCGATCCGGCATTCGTCGTCACGCTCATCGACCGAGCGCTTGCCGAGGATCTTGACGGTGGAGTCGACGTCACATCGGTAGCCACGGTGCCGGTCGACCAAAGATCGGTGCTAGATCTCGTCGCTAAGCAGCCGGGGGTGATCGCCGGAGCGCCGGTAGCCGCCGCGGTCTTCCATCGGGCGTCGCAGGGTCGTGTCCGATCGAGTCTCATCGCGGACGGCACTTCGGTGGCTGCCGGCGACCTGGTCGGCAGTGCTGAGGGGCCGACCCTCGATCTGCTCCTGGGCGAGCGCACCGCTCTCAACGTGCTCTGTCACCTGTCAGGAATCGCGAGCCTGACCCGACAGTGGGTCGACGCGCTCGGGGTCGACGGCCCGCGCGTACGCGACAGTCGAAAGACGCACCCGGGCCTGCGTGCACTCGAGAAGTACGCCGTGCGCTGCGGCGGAGGTGTCAATCACCGAATGTCCCTTTCCGACGAGGCACTCATCAAGGACAACCACGTGGTTGCCGCCGGAGGAGTCACCGAAGCGTTCAGTGCCGTGCGCGCGGAGTTCCCTGGCATTCGTGTCGAGATCGAGGTCGATACCCTCGAGCAGCTCGACGAGGCACTCGGCGCTGGCGCCGACCTCATCATGATCGACAACTTCACTCCCGCCTTGATGGGCGAGGCGGTCCGACGCGCGGGTGGTCGGGCTCAACTCGAGGCGTCCGGCGGCCTCACTCTTGCCAATGCGAAGGAGGTATCCGCCACGGGGGTGGACTTCGTCGCGGTTGGATCACTCACTCACTCAGCACCAGCACTCGATATCGGCGGCGACCTACGGGATGCGCAATGACACTCCTTGCTATCGACGTTGGCAACACCAACACCGTCCTCGGGCTCTTTGAAGGCGACGAGCTCACTAGGTCGTGGCGCATCAAGACCGATGCGCGATCCACGGCCGACGAGATGGAGCTCGTCTTCCGCGGCCTGCTGGCCGGGCAGCCCGCCGTCAGTGGCATAGCCCTGTGCTCGACAGTGCCTGCGGTCCTACGCGAGATGCGCGCGATGCTCGACCAATATCACTCGGATATCCCGGCGGTCATCGTCGAGCCTGGCACCAAGACGGGGGTGTCGGTGATCACCGACAATCCCAAGGAGGTTGGCACCGATCGCATCGTCAACACCATCGCTGCCTTTCATCTATATGGCGGCCCCTCGATCGTGGTCGACTTCGGCACGTCCACCAACCTCGACGTGGTTTCAGCCAAGGGAGAGTTCCTAGGGGGCGCACTAGCGCCGGGCATAGAGATCTCCCTCGATGCTCTCGCGCAGCGCGCCGCGCAGTTGCGCAAGGTCGAACTCGTTCGCCCCCGGTCGGCCATTGGCAAGAACACGGTCGAGGCCCTGCAGTCGGGCGCCCTCTACGGCTTCGCCGGGCAGGTCGACGGGCTGGTGCGGCGCATCAGCGACGAGTTGGGGGGAGTGAGTGCCGTCATCGCCACGGGCGGTCTCGCCCCGATCGTCGTTCCCGAATCGGAGACCATCACCCATCACGATCCCGATCTCACGCTGGTCGGGCTGCGCCTGGTGTTTGAGAAGAACGTCGACTGACTACCCTTGCGTCCGTGACCGACGACGCAGACATCCTCGAGCCGGGCGATGACCTGCCCGAGCAGATGCGCGTGCGGCGAGACAAGCGCGAGCGCCTCCTCGCATCCGGCCATGACCCCTACCCTGTGCGACTGCCCATCACGCACACGATCGCGCAGGTGCGCTCGGCATACCCCGATCTCGAGGTCGACGTATCGACCGGTGAGCGCGTAGGCATCGCTGGTCGCATCATCTTCCAGCGCAACACCGGCAAGCTGTGTTTTGCCACGCTTCGCGCGGGCGACGGCACGGAGCTCCAGGCCATGCTGTCGCTTGCCAGCGTCGGCGAAGACTCCCTGGAGTCCTGGAAGCAACTCGTCGATATCGGCGACCACGTCTTCATTGCCGGCGAGGTGATCACCTCCAAGCGCGGGGAGCTCTCGGTGCTGGCCGACGAATGGCGCATGGCGACCAAGTCGCTGCGGCCACTGCCGGTGGCGCATAAGCCGCTCTCCGAGGAGACCCGCGTCCGGCAGCGCTACGTCGACCTGATCGTGCGACCCGAGGCTCGCGAGATGGCGCGCGTGCGAGTGGCCACGGAGGCCAGCATTCGCCGGAGTCTCATCGATCGCGACTATCTGGAGATTGAGACCCCCGTCCTCCAGACGCAGCAGGGGGGCGCGACGGCGCGGCCTTTCGTGACGCGTTCGCACGCCTTCGATATGCAGCTCTTCCTGCGTATCGCACCCGAGCTGTTCTTGAAGCGGGCACTCGTGGGTGGCCTCGATCGGGTCTTCGAGATCAACAGGAACTTCCGCAACGAGGGCGCGGACTCCACGCATTCCCCCGAATACGTCGCCTTGGAGTTCTACCAGGCCTACGCCGACTACCGAGACATGGCGCGCATCACGCGCGAGATCATCCAAGAGGCGGCGATCGCCGCGACGGGCGGCCTCGTCGTCACGCATGCCGACGGCAGCGTGCACGACCTATCGGGCACCTGGGACGAGGCGGATCTCTACGGCTCGGTGTCGCAGGCGGTGGGGCGCGAGATCACCCCGGAGACCCCGGAGTCCGAACTGCGCGCGCTGTGCAAGCAGCACGGGATCGAGCCGCAGTCGCACTGGCTCCCCGGCAAGTGCGTGGAGGAACTCTTCGAAGGACTGGTGGTGCCGACGTTCGGCGGGCCGACGTTCGTCTTCGACTATCCGGAGGATACGTCGCCGCTCACCAGGCATCACCCATCGCGAGCGGGCATCGTGGAGAAGTGGGATCTCTACGTCAACGGCTACGAGCAGGCGACCGGATACTCCGAACTCGCCGATCCGGTGATCCAGCGCGAACGACTTGTCGCCCAGGCGGCCCAGGGAGCGCGTGGCGACGACGAGGCCATGCCGCTCGACGAGGACTTCCTGCGTGCTCTCGAGATCGGGATGCCGCCCGCGGGTGGTGTGGGTCTGGGCATCGATCGACTGCTGATGTCGCTCACGGGTCTGGGTATTCGCGAAACCATCCTCTTCCCGCTTGTGAAGCCCGAACGATGAGCGACGTCACTCTCCGGCCTGCGCGCACGGCCGATGTCCAGACGGTTCGCCGACTCGTCGGTCTCTTCACCGCAGATGGACGCCTGCTCGCCAAGGCGCCGGTGACCCTTTACGAAGACGTCCAGGAGTTCCTGGTTGCCGAGATCGACGGTCGAGTAGTCGGCTGCGGTGCGCTCCATGTGATGTGGGAAGACCTCGGCGAGATCCGAACCCTCGCTGTCGACACGGAGTTCCAGCATCGCGGCGTCGGGGGCAGCCTCCTCGACGCCCTTGTCGATCGCGCCTATGCGCTGGGCCTGGCTCGCCTCTTCTGCCTGACCTTCGAGACGGAGTTCTTCGCCGCGCACGGATTCCACGAGATCGAGGGCAGCCCGGTCGACCACGCAGTGTTCGAGCAACTCCTGCAGAGCTATGACGAGGGTGTGGCCGAATTCCTCGACCTCGAGCGGGTGAAGCCCAACACCCTCGGCAATCGGCGCATGCTTCGGGTGCTGTCATGAAGGCAGCGATCGCGGCCGTGGCCGCTCTGGTCGTCGGCGGGCTGGCCCTGTCGCCGGTGGCCTCGGCGGCGCCGTCACCGGTGGCCGATGCGCCGCTGGCAGGACTGGTCATCGCACTCGACCCCGGGCACCAACTCGGCAACTCCAACCCCGATTTCTTCGACGAGCTCGCGCAGACCCACTTCAACGGCCATGAGACCAAGATCTGCAACACCTCGGGAACGGCGACCAACGCGGGCTTCCCAGAGGCCACATTCACCTGGAACGTCGCCCAGCAGGTCAAGGAGCAGCTCGAAGCCCTCGGCGCCGACGTTCGCATGACCCGCCACTCCAACTCCTGGAAGAAGTGGGGTCCGTGCGTCAACGAGCGCGGGGCGTTTGGCACCAAGGTAGGCGCCGACCTCATGCTGTCGATCCACGCCGACGGCGCTGACTCCTCCGGCTACGGCTTCTTCGTCATGGTGCCCTCGGTCATCAAGGGCTGGACCGACGACATCTCGGCCAAGTCCATCCGCCTCGGCAAGAGGTTCATCTCCGGCATGGCAGCGGCCGGCGCCCCGCGCTCGACGTATATCTCGGGCCAGATGATGATCACCCCGACCATCTCGACCCTGAACTTCTCCGACGTGCCGGTCATCCTGGTCGAGGCGGGCAATATGCGGAATGCATCGGACGCCAAGCGGATGTCCTCGCCGGAGGGCCAGCGGCAGTACGCCGATTGGCTCGTGGCCGGTCTGCGCGCCGCCCTGGCCCGCCGGGTCGGCTAAGCCGCCCCCGTCGGGCTCGTCCGCCCTGGGCTGAATCGCCGGGGAAGGCCACGGGGGCCCCAGGCGTTACACCCCCTAGCCGCCCGGGGCGCGAACGGGTGACCTCGGGGGAGCGGCGCTAGCATCGAACCAGCCGGGCGGCCCATGCGTCGCATCCGGACAGGCCCTCGGGCCGTGGATAGAGAGTGGGAGAGCATGTTCGAGAGGTTTACCGACCGGGCCCGCCGGGTCGTCGTCCTGGCCCAGGAAGAGGCCCGGATGCTCAACCACAACGACATCGGCACCGAGCACATCCTGCTCGGCCTCATCCACGAGGGCGAGGGCGTCGCCGCCAAAGCCCTCGAGAGCCTGGGCATCTCGCTCGAGGCCGTGCGCCAGCAGGTCGAGGAGATCATCGGCCAGGGGCAGCAGGCACCGAGCGGCCACATTCCCTTCACCCCGCGCGCCAAGAAGGTGCTGGAGCTGTCGCTGCGCGAGGCACTGCAGCTCGGCCACAACTACATCGGCACCGAGCACATCCTCCTCGGCCACATCCGCGCGGGCGAGGGCGTCGCCGCCCAGGAGCTGGTCAAGCTCGGCGCCGACCTCAACCGCGTGCGCCAGCAGGTCATCCAGCTCCTCTCCGGCTACCAGGGCAAGGAGCCGGCCACGGCCGGCGGCCCCGCCGAAGGCACTCCGTCCACCTCGCTCGTGCTCGACCAGTTCGGCCGCAACCTCACCCAGGCCGGACGCGAGGGCAAGCTCGACCCCGTCATCGGGCGTGAGAAGGAGATCGAGCGCGTCATGCAGGTGCTGTCGCGCCGCACCAAG
>JBJTIQ010000060.1:0-2556 GCA_046095085.1 Actinomycetota bacterium
TCCCATGCCCCTCGGGCCACTGGTTCCGGGGCGGTGACGGGTGCTGGTTGACGACCCAGCACTGACGGCCCGGGGCCGGCCACGGGGGCCTGGGCAAAGGGGTCAGGGCAAAGGGGTCAGATCTTGATCTTTGACATTGTGGCGGGGGTACCGCCTCGCGCCCTCCCTAGCACCCCGGCCGCCCTCGCGGCGAGACGGCACGCCGTCGCCAACTCCCTCAGCGCGGACACGCCCCCACGCTTCGACGCTCAACCCAATGTCAAACTTACAGATCTGACCCGAATGGCGCTTCCTTAAGGCGCATTGGGTGATGCGGGTGCTTTGGATTTCCCCGGATTCCACCGGTTTCGGTGGGGGATGTCGCGGTACCGATGCCGCGGTTGGGTGAGGTAGGCGAACGGCTTCGGCCTTCGCTTGATGGCCCGGGGTTCCCTTCGCCCGGGCCTCGACGGAACGAGGTCCCCGGCCACCGCGCGGAACAACCCGCGGCGCAACCGCCCCAGCGCCGTTCGCGAACGAGCCCGCGCCATCCGTGGACCGTATTGCCGCAGCCCGTCCACGGTGCCCTTGAAGCTCAATCGCTCCAGCGGCGCCCCATGTCGGCAGGCCGCCTCGATCATCGTGACCCGGACCAGGTTGTACGCCACCAGCCCCGCCAGCAGCTCCTTGGTCGCGATGTCCGGGCTCTCCGCGCGCAGGTGCTCCATCTGCATCGACGTCTTGATGTCCCGGAACGACAGCTCGATGCGCCATCGCCGCAGGTAAACCTCGGCGATCTCCGCCGCCGGGTACTTCACCGGGTCCAGCAGCGTGGTCGCGACGAGGACCTCCTGCGTCCGGAAGCCCGGCCGCTCCATGCGGCTGCGGATCACCCGCACGGCGACCTGCTCGGGGACCTGGCGCCACCGGGCCTCGCCGATCCAGCCCGGGCGCCGGAGGGGCTTCTTCCAGAGGAAGATCGCGTCGTCGGGGGCCAGGAGCTTGTGGGGCTTGCCGAAGTCCGGGACGCGGGCCTGGTGCAGCCGCGCCACCACGTCCACGCCCCGGGATGGCAGCAGCGCCATGGTGACGAAGTCCCCGAAGGCCCGGTCCCCGAGCAGCACGTCGCCCTGGTGGAGGTGAGGCCAGAGCTTCTGGGCCAACGGGGTGTCGTGCGTCGATGGCCGTGCGGTGACGACGTTGAGGGCGGCGCCGCTGCGCAGGCAGAAGAGGGCGAGCACCTTCATGGCGGGGAACCCGCAGCCCTGGGCCTGGGTGGAGGGCTGCGGGAAGCGCTGCTGGTTGCGGGGCGTGTCAGCCAAGCGAACGGAGGTGCCGTCGATGATGCGGACGTCGCGGCCCTGGAGGAGATCGAGGCGTGGCGCCCGGCTGCAGGCGGCCTTCTTGGAGTGGTGGAGGGCCTGGTGCAGGAGGGTGACGGGGAAGCGTCCGCGGGCCTTGGACAAGGCGCCGGTGGTGGCGGTGGCCTTCGTGGGGGAGGAGAGCTCCAGGAGGCTGCGGAGGTGGTGGCAGGCCTCGCGCAGGGAGGTCTTGGGGTTGAGGGCCTGGAGGATGAAGAGCCAGAAGGTGCGTTGGAGGGTGAAGAGTCGCTTGCGGCTGTTGGGGCCGCAGTCGCGCTGCTGGAGGAGGTCGTCTGGGAAGAGGGAGGAGAAGAAGAGCTGGAGCTCCGGGACGGGGTTGGAACGTGGGGAACGCAGGCCTCGGCCGAGGGCGGCGAGGGAGCGTCTGAAGGCGGGGAGGAAGGGGGTGAACATAGGGCGGTAGTACTACCGCCCTATTGACCCGCGAGGCCGCGGAAGGTTACGATGTGGGGCGTGAAGGCGGACTTGGAGGCGATTGACCGGGAGTATGGGGAACTGAGGGGGCGGCTCGCCCGGAGCGGGTGGGTGAGCGCGGGCTACGTGCAGGATCGAGGGCCGGGAGCCGGGGGGCCCTGCTACCAGTGGACGCGCAAGGAGAAGGGCAAGACGGTGTCGGTGGCGCTGTCGCGGGAGCAGTACGAGGCGATGAGGGAGGCGATCGAGGGATGGCGGGAGGTGGAGGCGATCCTGGGACGGATGCAGCAACTGACGCGCCTGCGCATCTTCGGGAGCCTGCCGGATGTCCGCCGTCGCAAGCCGCTGACCAAGAGAGTTTTAGGCGTTAAGTAAGCGCCATTCAGATCTGACCCCTTTGCCTGGCGCTACAAGCCGGTGACCGTCGAGGACGGAGCCAAGGCCTAGCCGGACTTTCGCAACTGGACCCATTTCCAAGCGATTTTCGCGGCTGCCGCACGCCTAAACCCCAATGAAATCGTGGTTTCTGGCCGCCCAAGGGCGTGTGGTGAAGACCCACCCCCTTCCCACCCCTTCCCGTCCCGGTACCCTGGGCGGTCATGGGCCCCTTCCTCCGTCGTCACCAGCGCCACAAGAACGGCAAGGACCACACCTACTGGAGCCTCGTCGAAAACCAACGCTCCCCCTCCGGCAAGGTCATCCAGCGACAATCCCTTTACATCGGCGAGCTGGACCAGGCCCAACAGGAAGCCTGGGCCGCCCTCGCCACCCGCCTCGTGCC
>JBJTIQ010000061.1:0-6276 GCA_046095085.1 Actinomycetota bacterium
GGCCAGGTTACGCGCATGACTACCGTAGAGTGCCAGGCGTCCGAGCAAGGGAGCGCGCATGATCGAGTTCGAGGCCCTGCCCGAACTCGAGAACCCCGTTGTCGTTGCCGCATTCGAGGGCTGGAACGACGCGGGTGACGCGGCAAGCGATGCTATCGACCACCTTCGCGAAGTCTGGGGCGCGCAGCCACTCGCCGAGATGGACCCCGAGGACTACTACGACTATCAGGTCAACCGGCCGACCATCGCCTTCGACGACACGGGCGTGCGGCACCTGACCTGGCCCACGACCAGGCTCTACGTCGCCCGGCTTCCACTTGCCACGCGCGACGTCGTCCTCGTGCACGGCATCGAGCCCAACATGCGATGGCGGCAGTTCACCGACGAACTCCTCGGCCTGTGCGCCGAGCTCGGCGTGAGCATGGCCGTGACCATGGGAGCGCTCCTCTCGGACAGTCCTCACACCCGACCGGTCCCGGTCACCGGGACCGCCACCGACGCGGGCACGGCCCGGCGACTCGGGGTCGAGCCCTCGCACTACGAGGGGCCGACCGGCATCGTGGGCGTGCTCCAAGACGCGTGTGCCCGTCGGGGACTTCCGTCGGTCTCGCTCTGGGCGGCCGTGCCCCACTACGTCGCTCAATCGCCGTCACCCAAGGCCACGCTGGCTCTTGTCCGCCGAGTCGAGGACCTCCTCGACGTGCCCGTGCCGCTCGGCGATCTGGTCGAGGATGCGCGCGCCTGGGAGCTCGGCGTCGATGAGCTCGCCGCTGAGGACGAAGAGGTCGCCGACTACGTGCGCCAGCTCGAGGAGGCGCGCGACACGACCGACCTGCCCGAGGCAAGCGGCGAGGCGATTGCCCGCGAGTTCGAGCGCTATCTGCGTCGCCGCGGGGCCGACGACAGCTGATTCACCCCTCTCCCTCCGCGACTGTGCAGCTGTGCCACGCCTCCATGGGGGCGAGAGTGCACCCGGTGCACACTCGCGGGGGTTGCGGTCAGGCGCGGGCGTGGAGCGCCTGGTAGGCGCGGATGAGTTCATTGGTCGACGAGTCGCGAGTCAGCGGTCGATCGGCATCCTGGAGGTCAGGCAGGATCGAGTTGGCCATCGCCTTGCCGAGCTCCACACCCCACTGATCGAACGAGTCGATGCCCCAGACCGCCCCCTGCACGAAGACGCTGTGCTCGTAGAGCGAGATGAGCGCACCGAGAGCGTGCGGCTCGAGTCTCGCGGCGAGGATGAACGTCGACGGCCGGTTGCCGGGCATCACCTTGTGGGGCACCAGATCCTCGGGCACGCCCTCGGCGCGCACCTCCTCGGCCGTGCGCCCGAACGCCAGGACGGCGGCCTGCGCCAGGGCGTTGGCCGCCAGCATGTCCTGCATGTCGAAGACGGGCTCAAGTGCCTGGGCGAAGAGAATGAAGTCGCACGCGACGATCTCCGTGCCCTGGTGAAGCAACTGATAGAAGGAATGCTGACCGTTGGTGCCCGGCTCCCCCCAGAAGATCGCCCCGGTGTCGTAGTCGACATGGGCACCGTCGATCCTCACGGACTTGCCGTTGCTCTCCATCGTCAACTGCTGGAGGTACGCCGGGAAGCGCGACAGGAACTGCGCGTAAGGCAGGACGGCGTTGGTGTGAATGTCGAGGAAGTCACGATTCCACACGGCGATCATGCCCATGTGCAGTGGCACGTTGGCGGCTGGCTCGGCCCGACGGAAGTGCTCGTCCATCGCGTGGAAGCCCGCGAGCATCTCGCGGAAGCGATCGGGACCGATGGCGATCATCGTGCTGAGCCCGATCGCGGAGTCCATGGAGTAGCGGCCGCCGACCCAGTCCCAGAAGCCGAACATGTTGGCGGTGTCGATCCCGAAGGCGGCGACGCGCTCCTCATTGGTCGAGACGGCCACGAAGTGCTTCTCGACGGCTCCCTCGCCGAGTGAATCCACCACCCACTCTCGCGCGGCCTTGGCATTGGTCAGGGTCTCCTGGGTGCCGAATGTCTTGGATGCCACGATGAACAACGTCTCAGCCGGATCGAGGTCGCGAATCGCCTCGGTGATGTCCGTGGGATCGACGTTGGAGACGAAACGAAACGTCATGGCGCGATCCGAGTAGAACCGCAGGGCGAGGTAGGCCATCGCGGGACCGAGGTCCGAGCCTCCGATGCCGATATTGATCACGTTGCGGATGCGCTTGCCGGAGGCCCCGGTCCATGCGCCGTTCCGCACGCGCACGGCGAACGCCGACATGCGGTCGAGGACGCCGTTGACCTGCGCGACGACATCGTCGCCGTCCACCTCAAGGCTTGCATCGGCGGGCAGCCGCAGCGCCGTGTGCAGGACCGCGCGGTCCTCCGTGACGTTGATGTGCTCCCCCGCGAACATCGCGTCGCGGCGCTGCATGACCCCGCATTGATCAGCCAGGGCCAGGAGGGCATCCATCACCTCGCGGGTCACCCGCTGCTTGCTGAAGTCGGCGCGCAGTCCGGCAGCCTCGAGCGTCCATGCGGGGCCACGCCCCGGCTCGGCGGCGAACAGGTCACGCAGGTGCTGCCGTTGCATGCCGGGTGCCAGGGCGGTGAGCTGGTGCCACGCCGAGGTCGAGGTGGGGTCGATGCATTCCCGGATATTCATGCCGAAAGCCTTGCACTACCGTGGGCGGCTCGTACAGCGTATGGACCAACGGTCTCTCAATGCGCGACCGAGGCACGCCGGGAAGAGGAGCAGTTCATGGCCACAGCGGCACCAATGCAGTTGGGGATGATCGGCCTGGGTCGCATGGGGGCCAACATCGTCCGCCGGATCATGCGCGACGGTCACACCGCCGTCGTCTACGACAGCGATCCGGCCGCCGTCGCGGCGCTGGTCGCCGAGGGAGCCATCGGGTCGTCCTCGCTCGAGGAATTCGTGTCACTGCTGACGCCGCCGAGGGCCGCGTGGATCATGGTGCCCGCCGGCGCGATCACGCAGAGCGTGGTCGACGAGATGGGGGCACTGCTCTCCCCCGGCGACGCTCTCATTGACGGCGGCAACTCCTACTACCGCGATGACATCCGCCGAGCTGCCGCGCTCAAGCCCAAGGGCATCCACTACATCGATTGCGGGACATCGGGCGGAGTGTGGGGCCTGGAGCGCGGCTACTCCCTCATGATCGGCGGCGAGGACGAGCCCGTCGATCGCCTCGACCCCATCTGGTCGTCCATCGCGCCCGGCGTGGACTCAGCACCGCGCACCGGCGAGCGCACCGGACCCGTCATCGCCGGCGAAGAGGGCTGGCTGCACTGCGGCCCCAACGGCGCCGGTCACTTCGTCAAGATGGTCCACAACGGCATCGAGTACGGAATCATGGCGGCGTTCGCCGAGGGCCTCACCATCCTCAAGCACGCCGACACGGGTCTTCGCCAGCGCACCGCCGACGCGGAGACGGCCCCGCTGGAGCATCCGGAGTACTACCAGTACCAATTCGACCTTCCGGCCATCACCGAAGTGTGGCGTCGCGGCAGCGTCATCGGATCATGGCTGCTCGACCTGACGGCGCTCGCGCTGAGCGAGAGTGGTGACCTGTCGGAATTTGCTGGGCGAGTCTCCGACTCGGGAGAAGGACGCTGGACGTCCATCGCGGCCATCGAGGAGGGCGTGCCCGCTCCGGTGCTCACCGAGGCGCTGTACTCGCGCTTCGACTCCCAGGGGATGGCCGACTTCGCCTACAAGGTGCAATCAGCGCAGCGCAAGGCCTTCGGCGGTCACGACGAGAAGAAGGCTTAGCGCAGGTCCACGCCCAGCAGCGCGTCGCACGCCGCGGCCATGAGCGCCGGCGCACCCGCGTCGCGCCCGCCTCGCGACAGGGCATCGTCGACCCACCGGTCGACGGCGGTGAGCGCCCGGGGCGAGTCCAGGTCGTCGGCCAGCACCTCGCGCATGCGGTCGAGCGTGGGCCCGAAGTCCGGACCGCTCGGAAGCGCTGCGGCCCGGCGCCAGCGATCGAGTCGCGTCGTTGCGTCCGCCAGGCCCACGTCGGTCCACTCCCAGTCGTGCCGGTAGTGGTGGGCGGCCAAGGCAAGGCGAATCGCCATCGGATCGGTGCCTGCCTCGCGCAGCCGAGAGACGAAGACGAGGTTGCCCAGGGACTTGCTCATCTTCTGCCCGTCGAGGCCGACCATGCCCGTGTGGACGTAGTGACGGGCGAACGGCCACTCCCCCGTCATGACCTCCGCGTGCGAGGCCCCCATCTCGTGATGGGGGAAGATCAGGTCGCTTCCACCGCCCTGGACGTCGAAGGCCATGCCGAGGGTGTCCATGGCGATCGCGACGCACTCGATATGCCAGCCGGGCCGACCGGGACCGATGTCGAGCCCGCCCTTCCCGCTGACGCCGGGGTCCCAGGCCGGCTCCCCGGACCGGGCCGCGCGCCACAGCAGCGGATCGAGCCCATGGCGCTTGCCCGGGCGAGCAGGATCACCGCCACGCTCCGCGAAGGTCTCGAGCATCTGCCCTTCATCGAGGTGGGAGACCTCGCCGAAGAGCGGGTCTGATGTCACGTCGAAGTACAGGTCGTCGTCAACTGTGTAAACCGAGCCACGGGCGTGGAGCTCCTCAATGCATCGGACTACGGACGGAATCGACTCGACGGCGCCGATGTAGTCACTCGGCGCGAGGGCGCGAAGGGCCTGCATGTCCGATCGGAACAGCGCCGTCTCGCGAAGCGCGATCTCACGCCAGTCCTGGCCCGTCGCCACGGCACGCTCCAGGAGCGGATCGTCGATGTCGGTGACGTTCTGCGCGTAGTGCACCGAGTGGCCGGCGTCGAGCCACGCCCGCTGCACCAGATCAAAGGCCACGTAGGTCGCGGCGTGGCCCATGTGCGTGGCGTCGTAGGGGGTGATGCCGCAGACGTATATCCGCGCCTGCGGTCCCGGTGCCGTGGGTCGCACCTGCTGGGTGGCGGAGTCGAAGAGGGCGAGAGGGCGGCCGGTGCCGGGCAGCCGGGGTACCTCGGGTGACGCCCACGACTCCACGTGGTGAGCCTAGTGCGATCACATGGCGGGCCACGGCAGAGCGGGCCACGCGCCGACCGGCTCCGGGAAGCACCGCAGGTCGATCAACGCGTCGAGCCGTTCCCGGGTGGCCCGGGTCTCTCGCGTGGTGAGCAGCTCCCTCAGGTCCTCTTCGGCCTGCGACCAGCGATCCCTCAGCCCGCGGAGATGCTCGTCATCCTCGGCGCCGATGCGGTCTCCGGCCCATCCCCACAGCACGGTGCGCAACTTGTCCTCGTCGTGGAAGGTCAGGCCGTGGTCGATGCCGAAGAGGCGCCCGGACGCATCGCGGAGCGCGTGGCCCCCCTTGCGGTCGGCGTTGTTGAGCACGACGTCGAGCAGGGCGAGCCGCCGCAGGTCGTCGGCGTCCTCGTGGACGAGGCGCACGAGGGATCCTCCGTAGCCCTCCCCCTCCGCCACGGTGAGCCAACCATGAGCCGGCGCGGTCTCGACCACCTGCACGGGGGCGCGGTCGTCGTCCGTCTCGATCCACATCTGGCACATGCCCGGACCGAATGGGCCCTCCTTGCGCCAGACCGTCATCGGAATCAGGCCCCAGCCCAGGGCCTCGGACAGGCAATAGGCCGCCACCTCACGCAATCCCAGGGAGGCGGTGGGGAAGTCCCACAGCGGGCGCTCACCGCGTTGGGGCTTGTAAACGCACACGACCTCGGAGCCGTCGAGCGTGGCGATGGCGCGCAACGTCGCGTTGGACGCACTGCTGAGCCGGCCTTCGATGTCGAGGTCGCCTCGGGTCAGGACGTCACGCAGATCGTCGTGCGAGATCACGACCGACGCCGGTATCCGTTCGCGCGCGGACAGACGTGCCCGGTAGGGTCGAGAGACTGCAGGCAGAACGGGCACGGCGGTCGTCCGGCAGCTACCAGGGCGCGTGATCGGCGTACGAATGCCCGGCACATGGCCGGCTCGAGGATGATCCGTAGCGTGTCGGCCGCGCCATCGTCGTCGTCGCCAAGCTCGGCCGGCTCGCGATCCTCCATTAGCGCATGCGCCTCGACCACCACGCGCCCAAGCGTTGGATCCCAGCCCATCGCGAGGGCGCCGACACGGAAGTCATCCTCGAACGGCACGTCAAGTGGCTCGTTGTCGTCCGAATGCGTCGCACTGGAGGCACCCGCCTCCTCGAGCAGCTCGTCCAGCCGATCCGCGAGTAAGGCGACCTGAGCCTTCTCAAGAGACACGGTCGCGAGTTCGCTCCCCTGGGCCACCTGAAGGTAGAA
>JBJTIQ010000062.1:0-5143 GCA_046095085.1 Actinomycetota bacterium
GAATCCGCGATCGGCGAAGCCCGCCCCGCCTGGGTGGCCGTCGTAGACCATGACCGTGCAGCGACCCGTGTCGGGATGCAGGGGAGTGGAGACCCCGCCGATATCCCACCGATCGCAGGTGGCGACGAGGGGGAGCAGGCCGATTGATGCGTGCTCGGCCGCGTGTGCGGCGCCGGCGACATCGAGTTCGCCGAGGGTGTGGATCTGCTCGTCGGAGAGCGTCCACCAGACTCCACGCGTGCGCAGGAGGCGCTCGGGGAGATCGAGAGGTTCCTCGCCGAGGATCTCTCCGGTGGAGTAGCGACGCTTGAGGTAGCCGACGACCCGCGATGTCACCTCGACCTCGCCGCGCGCGAGGTGCGCATCGCCCCACGCGATGACCTCGTCGGTGGTCACGATGCGATAGTCGGCCACCTCGGTCGCCGTCGTGGAGTAGTCGACGGTCTCGCGCCTGACGAAGGCGACGGCCTCATCGAGATCCAGGGCGATCACCACGTAGGTGTCACCCTGGTGGACGTAGACCGCACCGGAGTGCACGGTGGCGGGTGCGCGGGCGGCCTCGACGGTGCCGAGGAGTCGACCGGTGCCGTCTTCGACAAGCCGGACGGGTGTGCCGGCCTCCCCGCGCAGGTCGATGCGGTCGGCGGGCGATTCCTTGGAGGTCCAGAACCACCCTGTGCGACGCCGACGAAGGTGGCCCTCGGTCGCTAGCGCGTCGAGCAGTGGCACGGCCGTGGGGCCGAACCATGCGGTCGCGTCGTCCTCGGTGAGCGGCTGCTCCCTTGCGGCGGCAAGGAGGTGCGGGCCTAGGACGTGGGGGTTGGCCGGATCGAGCACGACAGTCTCGACAGGCTCATCGAAGATCACGCCCGGATGCTCGAGGACGTAGCGATCGAGCGGGTCTTCGCGCGCAATGAGCACTCCGAGGGCATCGCCCTGGCGACGTCCGGCGCGACCCCACTGCTGCCACAGCGATGCGCGAGTGCCGGGCCAGCCGCACGTGAGCACGGCGTCGAGTCCGCTGATGTCGATGCCGAGCTCGAGGGCGTTGGTGGTGGCCAGGCCGGCAAGCCGTCCGTCGCGCAGGTCGGACTCGAGTGCACGCCGCTCCTCGGCGAGGTAGCCACCGCGATAAGCCGCGACGCGGTCGGCTAGCTCGGCGTCGACCTCCTCGATGTCGTCTCGGGCAAGCATGGCGACGGTCTCCGCCCCTCGACGCGACCGGACGAAGGCGAGGGTGCGGACGTCGGAGCACACCAGGTCGGCCAGCAGGTCGGCGGTCTCGGCGATCGTCGAGCGGCGCGGAGTGCGCTCGCCGCGGTCGGCGATGCCGACAGCCTCGGGAGGCTCCCACAGGACGGCGGTGAGGGCGCCGTGGGGAGCGCCGTCGACGGTCACCGCGCGGACGGGCGACCCGATGAGTCGCTGTGCGGCACGCTCGGGGTCAGCCATGGTCGCCGATGCGCACAGCACAACGGGGCTCGCGCCGTAGTGCTGTGCGACGCGCTGCAGCCGGCGCAGGACGACGGCAACGTGAGATCCGAACATCCCGCGATAGTGATGAGCCTCGTCAAGGACGATGTAGCGCAGCCCACGCAGGAATCGCGACCAAGCGGTGTGCCGGGGAAGCATCGAGCGATGCACGAGATCGGGGTTGCTGAAGACGTAGGACGCATGAGCGCGGACCCATGCGCGCTCGTCTGCCGGGGTGTCTCCGTCGTATGCGGCGGCCCGCAGGCCCGTGAGATCGAGGGACTCCAGGGCGCGCAACTGGTCGTGGGCCAGTGCCTTGGTGGGCGAGAGATAGAGCGCCGTCGCCGAGTCGTCATCGAGCAACTCGCTCAGCACCGGCAACCACAGGGCGAGGGTCTTGCCCGATGCGGTGCCTGTGGCGACGATGACGGGCTGGCCGGACCGCGCATGGTCGGCTGCCTCAGCCTGGTGCGACCACGGCTGGTCGATGCCCCGGCCCCTCAGCGCCGCGCGGAGTGGATCGGGCACCCAGTCGGGCCAGGGCACGGGGGTCCCGGGTCGCTCGGGTAGCCGCCGGACGTGGCGGGCCTGCGGCCGGTCGAGGAGTCGTTGGTGGTCGGAGGGCATTGCCGTCATCCTCCCTCGCCCCCCTGACGCCCGTGTAAGCCCCTTGCGTAGGATTCCGCGAAGTTTCGGATCGTTGCACGGTCCATGGCCTATGCCTCGAGGAGACCCATGCCCAGCCCCCTGTCGATCGACCTCACCGGGACGAACTTCATCACGGTCGTCGTGGTCGCCGTGATCGCCGTTCTGGCGCTGCTCGTTGCCTTCGTGCTGGTGCGGGAAGTCCTCTCCGCCAGCGAGGGCACCGCACGCATGAAGGAGATCGCTGCTGCGGTCCAGGAGGGCGCGGCGGCCTATCTCAACCGGCAGTTCAAGACTCTCGCGATCTTCGCGGTGATCGTCTTCTTCGTGCTCTTCCTGCTGCCAGCCGAGACGATGAACGAGCGCATCGGTCGCAGCATCTTCTTCCTCGTGGGCGCCGTCTTCTCGGCGATCACCGGCTACATGGGCATGTGGCTCGCCGTACGCGGCAATGTGCGCGTGGCCGCCGCCGCCAACGAGTCGGGCGAGCAGAGGGCCATGAAGATCGCGTTCCGCACCGGTGGCGTCGCGGGCATGTTCACCGTAGGACTGGGCCTGCTCGGCGCGGCAATCGTCGTTCTCGTCTATAAGGGCGAGGCACCCAAGGTGCTCGAGGGCTTCGGCTTCGGCGCTGCCCTTCTCGCGATGTTCATGCGCGTGGGCGGTGGCATCTTCACGAAGGCTGCCGATGTCGGTGCCGACCTGGTCGGCAAGGTCGAGCAGGGCATCCCCGAGGACGATCCCCGCAATGCCGCGACCATCGCCGACAACGTCGGCGACAACGTCGGCGACTGTGCCGGCATGGCCGCCGACCTCTTCGAGTCCTACGCCGTGACTCTTGTCGCCGCTCTGATCCTGGGCAAGGCGGCCTTCGGCGAACTGGGCCTGGTCCTACCGCTGGTCATCCCCGCTATCGGCGTGATCACCGCGGTCATCGGCATCTTCGCCGTCTCCCCTCGCGCATCCGACCGCTCGGGCATGAGCGCCATCAACCGCGGCTTCTTCATCTCGGCGGTGATCTCGGCCCTACTCGTGCTAGCGGCCGTTTTCGTCTTCGTTCCCGGTTCGTGGGCCGACATCAGCTCGATCGGTGGCATCGCGGCCGAGACTCTGGCAGAGGGCAGCCCGATCGATCCGCGCTGGTACGTCCTTGGCTCGGTGATCATCGGCATCGTGCTGGCCGCCCTGATCCAGCAGCTCACGGCGTATTTCACCGAGACCAATCGTCGTCCGGTCGACGACGTCGCCAAGAGCTCGCTGACGGGCCCAGCGACGGTCATCCTGTCGGGCATCTCGCTCGGTCTGGAGTCGGCCGTGTACTCCGCACTGCTCATCGGTGCGGCGGTCTACGCCGCTTATCTCCTTGGCGGCGGCGTGGTAGTGCTCGGGCTGTTTGCCATCGCACTGGCCGGCACCGGCCTACTCACCACGGTCGGCGTCATTGTGTCGATGGACACCTTCGGGCCGGTCTCCGACAACGCCCAGGGCATCGCCGAGATGTCGGGCGACGTCGAGGGCGAGGGCGCCGCGGTGCTCACCCGCCTCGACGCGGTCGGCAACTCCACCAAGGCCATCACTAAGGGCATCGCGATCGCCACCGCCGTGCTGGCGGCCACCGCGCTCTTCGGCTCGTTCCGCGACGCCGTCGTGGGCGCCACGGCTTCGGCCGGCGAGGCTGCGGGCGAGTCGATCAAGAGCATCTCCGACCTCCTGCAGTACTCCGGCATCCTCGACGTGGCCAACCCGGCCAACCTCGTGGGCCTGATCATCGGAGCGTCTGTCGTCTTCCTCTTCTCGGGCCTGGCGATCAATGCCGTGTCGCGCGCTGCCGGCGCCGTGATCTTCGAGGTGCGCCGTCAGTTCCGCGAGCACCCCGGCATCATGGAGGGCACCGAGAAGCCGGAGTACGGCAAGGTCGTCGACATCGTCACGCGCGATTCGCTCCGCGAGCTCATCACGCCTGGGCTGCTCGCGGTGCTCACCCCCATCGCCGTCGGCTTCGGCCTCGGCGTTGGCGCGCTGGGCTCCTACCTCGCGGGCACCATCGCGACCGGCGTGCTCATGGCCGTGTTCCTGTCCAACTCCGGTGGCGCGTGGGACAACGCCAAGAAGTACGTCGAAGACGGCAACTTCGGCGGCAAGGGCTCGGAGGCACACTCCGCCACCGTCATCGGCGACACCGTGGGCGATCCGTTCAAGGACACCGCCGGCCCCGCTATCAACCCCCTCATCAAGGTGATGAACCTCGTGGCGCTGCTCATCGCTCCCGCGGTCGTCGCGATGTCGATCGGCGAGGGCGCCAACACGCTCCTGCGCTGGGCCATCGCGATCGGCGCTGCGCTCATCGTCATCGTCGCGGTCGTCATCTCCAAGCGCCGTCCCATTGCGGTCGGCGAGGAGCAGATGTCCTCGACCTCCTAGAGGCCGTTCCTCTCCGCGGGACGCTGGCGCGCTCCTCACCCCCGTAGGGGGTGGGGGGCGTCGGGCATCGCGGGCCATTTGACAGGGGTGCCCCCCGACCCCGCACACTCCCCCGGCGGACCTCACCGCCGGGTGAGCGCGGAAGAAGTGGAGTCGTAGGTGGCCTCGGAGCGTGTTCTCGTCATCGTCGAATCGCCGGCCAAGGCCAAGACGATCGCGGGCTACCTCAATCGAGCCGACGGCCGCACCTTCGAGGTCGAGGCGTCCATCGGCCACGTGCGCGACCTGGCCAGTAAGGCCTCCGAGCTCCCGGAGAAGCTGCGCAAGGAGTCATGGGCGAAGTACGCCGTCGACACCGATGAGGGCTTCGTCCCCTATTACGTTGTGCACGCCAACAAGAGGCAGGTCATCGCCGAGCTCAAGCGCAAGCTCGCCTCGGCCGATGAACTCCTCCTGGCGACTGACGAGGACCGCGAGGTAGGAGCCCAGCGCGCCAACGCCGAGGCCGAAGCCGACGGCTATGGGGGTGAGGACGGCGAGCAGGCCCGGAGTGATGAGCTCGCGGAGCGAATCGCGCGTGACGATGTCGACGACCTTGCCGTAC
>JBJTIQ010000063.1:0-3330 GCA_046095085.1 Actinomycetota bacterium
CTCGACGCCCCTGGGGGCGCACAGCGGCGCATCGAGCGCCTCGAGAAAGGGGTTCCGCGTGGAGGTCGTAGAGACTCTCACCAACGCTCAGTTCCAAACGGTCTACAACATCTTGTCCCTTGCCCTGGCGGCCATGGCGGCTACCACGGTGTTCCTCCTCGCGGTAACCCCGCGAGTGCTTCCGCGTTACCGCCTGGCACTGATCGTGTCGGCGATGGTCTGCTTCATCGCGGCCTACCACTACCTGCGCATCTTCAACTCGTTCCAGGATGCATACGTCGCAGTCGATGCCGGCATGCCCGGCGTGCAGACGGCATTCGACCTCGTCAAGGGGGATGGCTTCAACGAGGGCTACCGCTACGTCGACTGGCTGCTCACCGTGCCGTTGCTGCTCTTCGAAACGGTCGCCGTGCTGGCCCTACCGGCCGCAGTGCGCCGCAGCCTGCTCTGGAAGCTCATCCCCGCTTCGGCCCTGATGATCATCCTGGGCTACCCCGGCGAGATCACCGCCGAACTGGCCCCCAAGGCCATCTGGGGCGCGCTCTCGACGATCCCGTTCATCTACATCCTCTACGTGCTGTTCGTGGAGCTGAGCAAGGCGGCGAAGAGCCAGCCCAACCAGGTCGGCAAGGAACTCGCCGGCCTGCGCTGGCTGCTGCTGGCCACCTGGGGCGTCTACCCCATCTCGTACGCGTTCCCGATGATCGGTCTTGACGGCGCCGACGCCTTCGTCTACCGGCAGATCGGCTACTCGCTGGCCGATGTGCTGGCCAAGTGTCTCTACGGCCTGCTGATCTTCAAGATCGCTCGCATCAAGAGTATGGACGACAGCCCGGAGTTCGCCGCTGAGGAGATGAAGGAAGCTCCTTCGAGCAAGGGCGCGGCCGCCTAGGTCCGCAACGAGCTCACCGAAGGGGCGTCCCGCTTGTCGGGGCGCCCCTTCGCTATGGCATGACCGATTGGACGAGGCTCTCCTGCAGGAAGGTGAGCCAGTCGTAGACGTGGTAGGTGGCCGCGCGTGGATCGTCGTCCGGCAGCGCGGCCAGTTCCTCCAGCGCTTCTTCGCTGATGCCCAGTCGCGATCCGAGCGCGAGCCGCAAGTCGGTGATCGCACCGAGCCAGCACGTCGCCTCGTCGGCCGTGAGCGTCACCTTCTCTCCCGAGCGAGCCAGAGTCTGGAGCGCAGTCGTCGCGTTTGCCACCTTGGTCTCGCGGAGGGATCGCTCGGTGAAGCGGCGGAACTCGGCGGCCGCCTCCGAGTCGTCGCGGTAGGCATCGGGGAAGAGCCGGGCGAGCGCGGGGTCGTCGGGCGTCTCAGCTCCCGGGTCGATTCCCACAAGTTGAGCGAGGGGATCGTCGGAGAGCTCGCCGTCGGGCTCGACGAACTCGACGAGTTGCGTCAGCAGCATGGTGAGCAGGCCCTTCTCCACCTCGTCGACGCGCAGGACGATGCGACCCGTGACGCCGCGCCGGAAGCCATAGACAGCCACGTCAGTCGTCCTTGGAGAGGGTGGCCCACAGGCCGTAGGAGTGCATGGCGGTGACGTCGCGTTCCATCTCCTCGCGGCTGCCGTTGGAGACCACCGCCCGCCCATCGTTGTGGACCTGCATCATCAGGCGCTCGGCCTTCTCCCTGGGGTACTTGAAGTAGGTCATGAAGACGTAGGTGACATACGACATCAGGTTGACCGGGTCGTTCCAGACGATGGTGATCCACGGCCGATCGATGAGCAGGTCCTCATCGGAGGCCGGGCGCTCGAGCTCGGTGGGCGCCGTGGTCACCGCACCAGCGTACGGAAGATCCGACTAGGGCTGAACGTCGAGCGTCAGCACCCCTGACCGGCCCATCCCGAATTGATCGGTCGCCTCCACGACAAATCGATAGCTGACCTGCTTGACCATGGTGGGCCGCACGGTCACCGTCACGACTCCGGACGAATCGGTGCTCAGGCTGCGCAGCGGGGCCCACGACCCGTCTGATGCCTGGCGTTGCAGGACCACGGCTATGCCGGCCTGCATGGGTGCAACCCGCGCACTCAACTCCACCGGAGTCTTGACCTTGGGTGCTGCAGTCGCGGCCTTCGCCTCGACCGCGAATCGGACCCGCGTGGAAGCCGGGCCGCTCACGCCCGCCAGTCGCGAGGAGGAGCCCGCCACCTCCACGCTCCACTCACCGGGTCGGTCGACGGCAACCTTGAACATGCCCTTGCCGTCCTTGTCGAGCGTGGTCGATGCCACCTTGGTCCGCTCGCCCGCCCCACCGGCCGGCTTGAAGTAGAGCGTCGCCTCTGCCCCGGCCGCCGGGCCCTTGCGCGAGTCTGTAGCGACTCGAATGCGTGCCTGGGTGCCTGCCGTGACCATCGCGGGAGCCTTGATCGATACGTCAGTGGGAGCCGGTGCGATCTCGCGGCCGTAGTCGGCGAGCCGCGAGTAGAAGTCCGGAGTGACGGTGCCGAAGTCCCAGACGGCAATGCCGCCGATCCCCTCCTCCGGCACGATCGAGGCGCGTGCGAGCGCTGAGCGCGTGTCGGCGAACCACACCTCGCGCTTGATCTTGCACGCCTGGTCCTTCTTATTGGCCTTCCCCGCGACGTCCTGCCAGTACTGGAAGCTCCACTCACCGTCTTCGGCGTTCCACTGGGGCTCGACCTTCTCCCGTGCGGCGATCTCCCGGGCCACGGTGGGCGTGAGGGTCGTCCGCGCGGGGGTGTCCTTGGGCTTCCAGCCTTCGGGGCAGGCCTCATCGACGATCCAGGAGCCCCCGGAGACCAGCGGCCAATTGCGGCCGTACTGCGGGGCGCCTATCCATACGCGGTCGGCGTACTTCTCCCCGATCTGCGCCACGGCACTTTGCGCCACCAGACGAGCCCAGTCGTTGGGGCCGATCGGTCCGGGCACGCTCCAGCTGTAGTCGTAGGTCATGATGTTGAGTCGATCGACGTAGGGTGCGATCTCCGACCACGCGTAGACCCAGTAGCCCGTGCCGGGGTTCGGCGTACCGGTGCCGGTGAACGGCGGCACGCCACCGGGCACCGTCGCCCACAGCGTGAGTCCCTTCTCGTGCAGTTTTTCGGACAGCACCTTGATGAACTCCACCCAGCGCGGCTTCGTCGCCTCCCAGGTGTCTCGGCCATCATTGAAGGCGAAGTTCTCCCAATCGAGATCGATGCCGTTGACACCGGCCTTGGCCGCATAGTCGGCGATGAGCTCGGCGTAGGCGGTGCGCCGCTTGGACGTGGCGAGGTAGTCGGTCAGCTCGCCGGCCGTCGCGGATCCGAGATCGGTGATCGATGCGTTGATCTTGATGCCGGCCGACTGCAGGACTTTGCG
>JBJTIQ010000064.1:0-2758 GCA_046095085.1 Actinomycetota bacterium
GACGATCGCGCCACAGTCGACGGACACGACGTCGCCATCGGCAAGCCGTCGCGGGCCGGGTATGCCGTGGACGACCTCGTCGTTGACCGAGACGCAGATGTGGGCAGGGAAGCCGTGGTAGCCGAGGAAGGACGGTGTCGCCCCCTCGTCACGGATCGATGCGGCGGCACAGTCATCCATGTCGGCGGTTGTGACTCCCGCCTTGGTCATGGCGGCCACCCGCTGGAGCGTCTTGGCCACCACGAGGCCAGCCGCTCGCATGGCGTCGATCTGAGCCGGGGTCTTGACCTCGATGCGGTCCTGGGCGCGGAACATGGCTCAGGAGTCGAGGGCGGCGAGGATGCGCTCGGTGACCACGTCGACCTGGCCCATACCGTCGACGTCGATGATGAGCCCCCGCTCGCGGTAGACGGCGGTCAGCGGGGCTGTCTGGTCGAAGTAGACCTCGAGTCGGCGACGGATGACCTCGGCCGTGTCGTCGCTGCGCCCCTGCTCTTGTGCTCGATTGAGCAGACGCTGGACGACGGCCTCAGTGTCGACAGTCAGCTCGATGACCTTGTCGAGTGCCCGGCCATCCGACCTCAGCATGGCGTCGAGTTCGTTGACTTGCTCGAGCGTGCGGGGGTAGCCGTCTAGCAGGAATCCCGGATCGCAATCGTCGCGGGACAGTCGATCACGCACCATGGCGTTGGTGATCGAGTCGGGCACATATTCGCCCGCGTCCATGTATCGCTGCGCCTCTTCGCCGAGAGGCGTTCCCTGGCTCACGTTGGCTCGGAAGATGTCGCCTGTCGAAATGTGCGGCACGCCGAGCGACTGGGCGACCACGACGGCCTGGGTGCCCTTGCCGGCACCAGGGGGCCCCATGATCACCAGGCGCATCAGCGGAGGAAGCCCTCGTAATTGCGCTGCTGCAGCTGGGCATCGATCTGCTTGACCGTGTCGAGGCCGACGCCCACCACGATCAGCAGGCTGATGCCGCCGAAGACGAAGCGATCGCCGATGCCGAGGACATTGAAGGCGACAACCGGCATGACGGCGATGGCCGCGAGGTAGAGCGAGCCGGGCGCCGTCAGGCGATTGAGCACATAGGCGAGGTAGTCAGCGGTGGGCTTGCCCGCGCGAATTCCAGGAATGAAGCCGCCGTACTTCTTCATGTTGTCGGCTACGTCAACGGGGTTAAACGTGATCGACACGTAGAAGTAGGTGAAGAAGATCGTGAGGATGGCGAAGAAGGCCAGGTAGACGGTCGATGTGCCGGTCGAGAAGTTGGTGGCCACCCACTGCGCCCACCCCGCCTGGCTTCCGGTTAGCTGCACGAGAAGGGTGGGCAGGAAGAGCAGGGAGCTGGCGAAGATCACGGGGATGACGCCCGCCATGTTCATCTTGAGCGGGATGTAGGTGGAGGTGCCGCCGTACATCCGACGACCCACCATTCGCTTGGCGTACTGCACCGGGATGCGGCGCTGACCTTGCTCGACGAAGACGACGAGAGTGAGGACCACCAGGGCGACGAGGATCGTCAGCACGAAGGTGAAGGTGCCGCGGCTAACGAACACGTTGATGAACTGGGCAGGAATGGTCGCGATGATGGAGGTGAAGATCAGGAGCGACATGCCGTTGCCCACGCCACGCTCGGTGATGAGCTCGCCCAGCCACATGATCACGGCCGTGCCCGCTGTCATAACGATGACCATGACCATGATGAGGAGCACGTTTTGGTTGGGGATCAACTCCTCGGGACAGCCGCTGAAGAGCTGACCGGGGGTGCGCGCGAGCGACAGGATCGCGGTCGACTGGAGGATCGCCAGGCCGATGGTCAGGTAGCGCGTGTATTGCGTCAGCTTTGCCTGACCAGACTGCCCCTCCTTCTTGAGGAGCTCCAGGCGCGGGATGACGACGGTGAGGAGCTGGATGATGATGCTCGCCGTGATGTAGGGCATGATGCCGAGCGCGAATACCGAGAGCTGGAGCAGTGCCCCGCCGCTGAAGAGGTTGATGACCGCGTAGATCGAATTGTCAGAGGTCTGATCGATGCATCGCTGGATGGCTGAGTAGTCGACTCCGGGAGTGGGCACGACTGAACCCAGCCGGAAGATGGCAATCATCCCCAGCGTGAACAGCAGCTTCTTGCGGAGGTCCGGGGTGCGGAACGCCTCCACGAAAGCGCTGAGATGCACGCTTTACCTCCTGCGCGGTGTCAGACACCGCTGATCGTGGACGATGGCCCCGGTCTAGCCTCGAAGGAGCCTAACCTAGACGCCTTGTGAAGCCGACCGGTGAGCCTTGGACCAGCCTGGGATCAGGACTTTCGAGTGGCCAGGGTCTCGGCTGAGCCCCCCGCAGCGGCGATCTTCTCGCGCGCTGAGTCGGAGAATGCGTGAGCCGAGACCTGGACCGCTACCCCTATCTCGCCCTGACCGAGGACCTTCACCGGACGGCCCTTGCGCACCGCGCCTGCGGAGACGAGGTCAGCCACGGTGACGGCGCCGCCGTCGGGGAAGAGCCGGCCAAGGGTCGCGACATTCACGACCTGGTAGTCGACCTTGTTGGGGCTCGTGAAGCCCTTCAGCTTGGGAAGGCGCATGTGCAGTGGCATCTGGCCACCCTCGAAGCGAGCAGGCACCTGGGTGCGTGCCTTGCTGCCCTTGGTGCCGCGGCCCGCTGTCTTGCCCTTGGAGCCTTCACCGCGCCCCTTGCGAGTCTTGGGTGTCTTGGCCCCGGGCGCCGGACGCAGGTGGTGAACCTTGAGCGTCAT
>JBJTIQ010000065.1:0-7651 GCA_046095085.1 Actinomycetota bacterium
TTCAAGATCTCCGATGCGACGCCGACGATCACCGATGAGCCTGCGCCGTTGAGTTCGAGGCGCACGGCGCTGATCGGCTGCGCCGAACCGATGTCGATCACGAGGCCGACGCCGGGCTTGCCGTCGAGGTCGGCGGCCGAGTAGGACTCGGTGGTCCACGCCGTATCGGAGCGCATGTCGACGGCTCCCTCGACGGTCTCTGGGGACTCGGTCTTGTCGGTGCCAAACGGGTCGTAGTCGATCGCGGAGGCGATCGGGATCAGGCCTTCGAGCGCCCCCGGATCAAGGCGCGCCGATCCGCTGCCCACTCCCTCGGTGGCGGTGAGCACCTCCGTCGGGACGGCGTCGGGCTCCACGCCCCAGGGCGATGCCGCGCTGCCCGCGATGCGCATGCCCATGAGCCCAAGCCCCCCGACGAGAACTATCGCGACAGCGGCCACCGCTAGTCGGGCGGTGAAGCGCACCACCCTGCGGCCGAAGGTGAGCGGCTGCGAGGGGTCGCGGCGGAATGACACGGTGGGACGACGCATGGCGTCGAGGGAGGAGCTCTCCGTGCTGACACCGAGGGCGGCCACGAGTGACGACATGTCGGCGTACGGCGTACGCCCGCGCTTGGGGGGCCACTCGCCGGTGGTGCGCGGCTCGATGGCCCGCATGCAGATGTCGTCGATAGCCGCCGGGACGGCAGCGACGACCTGCGACGGTGGGAGTAGTCGCCCGTTGACCCGAGGTGCCGGAGACATGCCGTCGACGAGGCCCTCGGGCCAGCGTCCGGTGACCATCGCGTAGAGCAGGCAGCCCGTGCCGTGCACATCGGGATCGCCCGCCGGCGCATCGCTGGCTCCGGTCTCATCGGTCGCATCCTCAGCCGGCCACAGCGCGGCATCGACGGCCAGTCCGCGAACGCGCACGACGTTGATGTCGCCGAGCAGGCTGAAGGGATCTGATAGGTCGGCTGACTCGGCGATGATGAGCGATCCGGGACGCAGGCGACCGTGCGGCACGCCCGCCTCATGAGCGTGCAGAAGGGCGATGGCGACCTGGCGAATCATTGCCAGCGACTCTGTCGAGTCGATGGGTTCGCCCTCGCGCTCTTCCTGGATGTCGGTGAGAGTGCGGCCCTCGACCCACTCGCTGACGATGGCGAGATAGGCGGACGAGCCCCCTGGGTCGAGCTGCTCCGATGGCTGGTCGCCTGCCATGAGGGTGGCGCTGTCGATGACGTCGAGCACGGAAACCAGACGTCGTTCGTCGACCGTCGCCGCCCGTCTGGCCGCGGCAGAGACCTCCCCCGCCCGCGGATCGTCAGCGGGGAGGAGCAGCACTGTGACCGCCCTGTCGAGGGAGGGGTCCCAGCCGCGCCAGACGTTGATGGTGCCGGTCGACGAGATCAGATCCTCGAGGACGTAGCGGTCGATCCGGCGTTCCTCGGTCACGCCATGAGCCTAGGCGCGAATGAGGGTGGAACGCCTCATGAGTGGGTCCGTCGAACGGCTGATGTCGGTCATGGCGAACTTGCCGGCCGCCGGCGCAGTCGTCCGATGGCGAGACTGAGCACGTCGCCGACCTCGCTGATGCGCAGAGCCCAGGCCCCTGCCAGGTAGACCGCGAGTCCGACGATGGAGAGCACCCCGACGAGGAGCAGCGCTGGCAAGACCTCGACCGAACCCTGTGTGATGTAGGTGGTCAGGAGTGCCTGCACCCCGATCATCACGCAGAGCGCGACGAAGCCGGCCAGCATCATGCGAATCAACGCCCTGACGGTGGTCCACGATTCGAGGCCGCCGAGACGGCGGGCGAGCAGGATCCATGAGAGCACGAAGGTGGCCCAGAACCCGCAGACGTAGCCGAGCGCGAGAGCAGCGATCTGCGCGCCACCCGTGACGGAGTAGAAGACGGGTATGGCCACGCCCAAAGCAACGACGTTCATGACGACGCTGACGATGAACGGCGTGCGGGTGTCCTCAACGGCGTAGAACCCGCGGAAGAGCACGTAGAAGAGGGTGAAAGGCAGCAGACCGAGCATGAACACGCTCGTGATCGCTCCGGTGAGCTCGGCCTGCTGGGGGGTTGCGGCGCCGTAGCCGAAGAGGAGACGCGCGATGTTGGGTCCGATCACCATGAGTACGACGGCAATGGGCACGATGAGTGCTGCCACCAGCCGCATCGCGCCACCGACGTCGGCGCCCACCTGTCGAAGGCGACCTTCATGGGCGATACGACTGAGCGCCGGCAGGAGTGCTGTGACGATCGAGACCGTGACGACGCTGTGCGGGAGCATGAAGATCAGGTGCGCCTTCTGGTAGGTCGTCAGGCCAGCCGCCGTGGTGCCGGCGTCAGCTGCATTGACGTTGGCCAGCGTGGCCAGGCGCGTGATGGCGATGTAGCCGGCCTGGTTGACGACGACGAGGAGCAGCGTCCAGATGGCCAGGTGTCCGGCCTTGCCAAGCCCCTTGCCCTTCCAGTCGAAGCGCGGCCGCCACCGATAGCCGGCTCGAAACAGGAACGGGATGAGGATCAGCGCCTGCAGTGCCACGCCGAGCGTCGTGCCGATGCCGAGAATGGCGACCTGATCGGGGGTGAGATTGCCGTCGGCAGCAGCGGCGGTGCCGGCTATCGACAGGAAGAGCAGGAATGTCGCGATGGCAACGATGTTGTTGAGGATCGGGGCAAACATCGGCGCCCCGAAGCGTCCGCGGGAGTTGAGCACCTGGCTGAAGAGCGCGTAGATGCCGTAGAAGAAGATCTGCGGCAGGCACAGGCGCGCGAAAGCCGCGGCGAGTTCGCGCTGAGACTCGCCGTAGGCGGATGTCGCATAGAGGTCCACCAGCAGCGGTGCAGCGATCACTGCCGCGACGGAGAAGAGCAGCAGCACCAGGCCCGACAGCGTGATGAGTCGATCGGCGTATGCCGCGCCCTCGTCGCTGTCGTCCTTCATGTGCCTCACGAGCTGTGGAATGAAAACTGCGTTGAGGGCCCCGCCGATGATGAGCACGTAGAGGACGTTGGGCATCGTGTTGCCGAGGGAATACGCGTCGGACACGAGGTAGAAGCCGAGGGCTGCCGTCATCGCGACGTCGCGCAGCACACCCGTTATTCGCGAGATGACCGTGCCGGTGGCCATGACGGTGCTGGATCCGATGAGGCCGCGGGTGCTCGCGCGCGTCTCCTCTTCGCTCACTGCCGTGTTGTCGGCGGCTGCCAGCGCCGTGTCGGTAGGGAGGACCGACGGCTCGAGAGACGGCTCCAACTCCGGCTCGGCCGGACCCTGGGGGCTGCCCACCGCGCCTGGATCGACCGGTCGGTCGCTCATGTGGACTCCGCTTCGGTCCGGTGGGCGGGCGAAGCGGCCTCCGGCGGAGTGCGGCGGCGGGGGCGTGCTCGGCGAACGATGTCGAAGATGACGAGGAGCACCAGAAGAGCGGCAGCGGCAACGGCGAACCACAGTGCAGCACGCGCGTAGGCCGTCGTGCGCAGCTCGACCGTGACGGGCTCGCCGTACGCACGGCCCTCGGCATCGATGAGTTGGATGCTCACGGGGAGCGGATCGCTGCCAACGATGCGCACGTCCACCTCGAGGCTGGCCTTGCGGCCCGGCTCGATCCGAATCGTCTCGATCGGAGTGGAGTCCAGGCGAGCAGTGGGAGTGCCCTGCAGGGAGACGCCGATCACCACTGGCTGATCGAAGTCATTGGCCACCGTCACCGGCACCAGGCCGCGATCACCACTGAGCGTGATCGCCTCTCGCGGCACGACATAGAGCCGTGAGATGTCGCTGTCGATGACCCTCTGGGTGACCTCGACGAGCGAGGTGCCCGACTGCGGGCGCGTGCGCCATGCGCTGGACTCCGCGCGCAGGAGTGCCGTCTTCACCGGCTCGGTCAGGGGGAGCGAATTGGCGACCACGCCTTGGAGCGAATCCATGCTGGTGGTGGCCGATACGACTCGCTGCATGTAGTCAGCGCTGAGCTCGCGGCCCTCGTCCTTGCCGTCGTAGGGAGCGACCGTGCGACCCTCTGCGGTCGATGGCTCATCGAGGAGTTGCCCCACGGGCACGAGTCTCGTCCACGTCGTGCTGCGCAGTGACGCAAGCAACGCGCGCAGCAGCCGCGGATTGGGATCCCATCGGGTGCTGCCGGCGGCCGCAACCAGCGTGCGGCCGGCCGGGCCGCCATCGAGGGCAACGAAGGCGAGTTCGGCCAGGAATCGCTGCCGGGCGGCGAGTATCTGCGACTGGCTCGCCTGGGGCATCGTGAGCGCCGAGAGCAGGCCGTTGTCGACGACAAGAGCACGCACCGGGCCGGCCGCCGTCGGCATGTCGGTGTGACCCGTGGGGGTGTAGCCGGGATCGACGCTGAGCGGTACAGCGCGCTCGCGCACGACCACTGCGCGAACTCCCGAGGAGGCGAGTAGATCGAGCGCGGTCGGATCCAGTCGACCGCCAGCCGCCCACGCAACCGAGGCGTCGGGACGTCGGTCGACCTCCGCACGTATCAATTCGCCAGCATTCGTCGCTGCTCGGATGACGTCGGTGTCGAGACCGGCCCGCGCAACGGCGTCAGCATCGATGTCGGCGTAGGGAAGGGCTATGAGGGGACGCTGGCGCTGAGCCGAGCGCTCGCCCTGCGGCTGCTTGCGCGGGCCGAGTGTGGTTCGCATCAGCGCTTGCCAGCTCGCTGCTGCCTGCTGCGCCGTACCGGGTCGGATGTCGCCACCCTTCTCGACGAGGTAGCCGTCTGACATGTCGGTGACGACCTCGAGCAACTGCGGATCGACGACCCACGAAATGCCGGGTGAGGTCGCGCCCACCTCGAGGAGTCCATCTAGTCGTCCTCCGGCGGAGATCTCGCGTGGAATGAGATCGCCCAGCAGGACGCCATCCGGAGCCTGACCGGGCCATGTCGCGAGCGGCCACAGCCACGTCACTCCGATGGGCGCGATGTCAGCGGGGATGTAGGGAATCAGCACCTGATCCGTGCCCAGGATCACGAAACCCGCGGGGCCTGAACCCACGACCTCGACCCCGACGACGTAGACCCCTGGTTGGCCTACGGGCAGGTTGGCGGTGGGCACCGAGAGTCGAAAGTCCTCCGTGATCCCGGGCGCGAGCAGGTCGACGACGGCGATCGCCGTGTCGTAAAGAGGAATGGCATCGGGCGGCGGTTCGCCGCGCACGGCCTGCCGGATCGACCGCCGATCGGCCAGGGGAGATCCCGAGAGAGTGAGGCGTACCGATATTGACGTGAGTTCGGCAAGACCTGAGTTGGCGATGCGGCCGCTGACGGTGAGGGTGTCGCTGTCTCCGAGTGCCACCGGTGAGACCCCCGTCAGGGTGACCGTGACGGGATCCTCCTGCACGTCTTCGGCGAGTGCTCCCGGGGCGAGGCCGATGACCACGAGCAGCACGAGGCAGGCCCACGCGGCGGCGCGCTTCACCCGGCGTCCGCAACGAGATCAGGCAGGCGATCCATGAGACGACGTTCGTCTGCGTAGGCGAGCCGATCGCGAACCTCAGCGAGCGGCACCCACGCCACTTCCTCGACCTCCGGGTCTTCATCGCTGAGTTGCCCGCCGGATGCCTCCATGAGGTAGTGGTGCACGGTCTTGTGGATGCGCTTGTTCTCGGCAATGAACCAGAAGTCGATCGTGCCGAGGTGATCGACCACGAGGGCTTCGATGCCGGTCTCCTCGCGCACCTCGCGCAGCGCCGCCTGCTCCGGCGTCTCGTTGCCCTCGAGGTGGCCCTTGGGAAGCGACCACACCAGCCGCCCCCGTCGGTCGAAGCGTGCGATGAGGACGGCATGGGGCGAACCCTGCGAGCGGTCGATGACCAGGCCGCCGGCAGAGGTCTCCTCGACCTTGGGCATGCGGGGGGCACGCACGGTCGTCTTGCCGCGCTTGCCCCGCTTGCGCGGGGATCGTGCGCCCGAGCCGGACTCGCCGCCGGAGGTGCCCCGACCCTCCGCTTCGCGCCCGGAGGGGTTTCCCGCCGGGGTCATGCCCCGAGGATAACCGCGGGGTCGGCGGTCCCCTCGGGAGCGGGCGCCCGACCGTAGGCTCATCGCATGTCCGAGGAGCCCACGGCTGTCCCCGGCGCCGTCGTTCTCCTGCAGATCGCTGACCTGCTGGCGCCGCTCAGCGCCCGGTTCAGCGCTGCCGGGCACGACCTCGCCATCGTCGGGGGACCGGTACGCGACATCCTCATGGCTCGCGCCACCACCAATGACCTGGATCTGACCACCGATGCGCGTCCGGAGGAGATCGAGGCGCTCGCATCGGGCTGGGCCGATCACGTCTGGGATGTCGGCATCCGATTCGGCACCGTGGGCGCGCGCAAGGGCGATCATCACCTGGAGATCACCACCTACCGATCGGAGTCCTATGACCCCGCTTCGCGCAAGCCACAGGTGACGTTTGGGACCACTCTCGACGGTGATCTCAGCCGCCGCGATTTCACGGTCAACGCCATGGCGGTCAAGTTGCCGAGCCTGGAGTTCGTGGACCTACACGACGGGATGCGCGATCTGGCAGAGGGTGTCCTCCGCACGCCAGGCACTCCGGAGCAGTCATTCAGCGATGATCCGTTGCGCATGCTGCGCGCAGCGCGATTCGTCTCCCAACTCGGCTTCACCATCGCGCCCGAGGTGCTCCAGGCCATGGCTGCAATGGCGGATCGACTCGAGATCGTCTCTGCCGAGCGCATCCGCGACGAATTCGCCAAGTTGCTCATGGGGGCCCACCCGCGTCGCGGCCTCGAGATCATCGTGCAGACGGGCCTCGCTCCCTATGTCGTGCCCGAACTCCCCGCACTGCAACTCGAAGTGGATGAACACCACCGGCATAAGGACGTCTACCAGCACTCGCTCACCGTCATGGAGCAGGCCATCGACCTCGAGACCACGCACGAGCCGGCGAGTGGGCCTGATCTCGTCCTTCGGCTTGCCGCCCTCCTGCACGACATCGGCAAACCGAAGACTCGTAGGTTCGAGGCCGACGGCGGGGTGTCGTTCCACCATCACGAGGTTGTGGGCGCCCGAATGGTGAAGAAGCGCTTGGCTGCGCTGCGCTTTTCCAACGATGTCGTCGACGAGGTGGCCAGGTTGACCGAGCTCCATCTGCGCTTCCATGGCTACGGCACCGGCGAGTGGACCGACTCCGCTGTGCGCCGCTATGTGCGCGACGCGGGCGACCAACTCGCGCGGCTCCACAAACTCACCCGCGCCGACTGCACGACCCGCAACAGGCAGCGTGCTGCGGCCCTCCAGACGGCGTACGACGGACTGGAGGAGCGGATCGCGCGACTTGCCGAGGAGGAGGAGCTCGCTGCCATTCGACCTGAGATCGATGGCAACGGAATCATGGAAATCCTCGGCATCCCCCCGGGCCGCGATGTGGGTGCCGCCTACGACTTCCTGCTCGAACTACGCCTCGATCGCGGACCCCTGGGCGAGGAGCAGGCCCGAGACGCGCTGCTCGAGTGGTGGGCGCAGCGCCAGGGCTAGACGCCCACCGCCTCCGGCTGGCGACGGCCGGCAGCCACCCACACCTGGATCACGGCGAGGAGGATCAGCGCGATCACCGCGGCCCAGATGGTGCGAGCCAGGTCGAGGTTGTTGCCGATGAGCAGGATGATTGCGAAGATCACGAAGAC
>JBJTIQ010000066.1:0-3087 GCA_046095085.1 Actinomycetota bacterium
AGAAGCGCTACATCCTCGCCCCCAACAAGTTGAGCCAGGGCGACACCGTCGAGACCGGCCCCAGTGCCGATATCAAGCCCGGCAGCAACCTCCCCCTTCGCAACATCCCGGTCGGCACCGTCATCCACGCCGTGGAGATCACGCCGGGCGGTGGCGCGAAGATCGCGCGGGCCGCGGGGTCGAGCGTGCAGCTCGTCGCCAAGGACGGTCCCTACGCGCAACTGCGCATGCCATCCGGCGAAATCCGCAATGTTGACGTGCGCTCTCGCGCGACGGTCGGCGAAGTCGGCAATGCCGAGCAGTCCAACATCAACTGGGGCAAGGCTGGTCGCATGCGTTGGAAGGGACGCCGTCCCACGGTGCGTGGCGTGGCGATGAACCCCGTCGACCACCCCCACGGCGGCGGCGAAGGCAAGACCTCGGGTGGACGCCACCCGGTCAACCCCAAGGGCAAGCCGGAGGGCCGCACCCGCAAAGCCAAGAAGGCCAGCAACAAGTTCATCGTCCGTCGACGCAAGACCGGCAAGAAGCGCTAGGAGACGACAGTGCCCAGAAGCCTGAAGAAGGGTCCCTTCGTGGACGGCCACCTGCTCAAGAAGGTGGACGCCCAAAACGAGGCGAAGAGCCAGCAGGTCATCAAGACCTGGTCGCGTCGCTCCATGATCGTTCCCGCCATGCTCGGCCACACCATCGCCGTGCACGACGGACGCAAGCACGTGCCGGTCTTCGTGACCGAGCAGATGATCGGCCACAAGTTGGGCGAGTTCGCTCCTACGCGCACCTTCAAGGGGCACGTCAAGGACGACCGCAAGGCGAAGCGCAAGTAATCCGAGAAGCAAGGGGAGAGCAATGGAAGCCAGGGCCCAGGCGCGGTTCGTCCGCGTCACGCCCATGAAGGCGCGCCGAGTCGTGGACCTCATTCGTGGTCTGCCTGCCTCGGACGCCCAGGCGGTGCTGCGGTTTGCCCCGCAGGATGCGAGCGAGCCGGTCGGCAAGGTGCTCGACAGCGCCATTGCCAACGCGACCAACAACCACAACCTCGACCCGGCATCCCTCGTCATCACCGAGGCCTATGTCGACGAGGGTCCGACGATGAAGCGTTTCCGTCCGCGCGCCCAGGGCCGTGCCTACCGCATCGGCAAGCGTACGAGTCACATCACCGTGATCCTCGAGGCCGTCGCGCCCAAGGAGCCGGTAAAGGCGGCCAAGGCGTCAAGCAAGAAGAAGAAGGAGGCCTGAGATGGGTCAGAAGGTCAACCCGCACGGCTTCCGCCTCGGCGTCACCACCGACTTCACCTCGCGCTGGTTCGCCGACAGCTCCAAGCCCGGGCAGCGCTACCGCGACTACGTCCAGGAGGACGTCGAGATCCGCAAGCTCCTATCGAAGGGCATGGAGCGCGCCGGCATCAGCAAGGTCGAGATCGAGCGAACCCGCGAGCGTGTTCGCGTCGATATCCACACCGCGCGCCCCGGCATCGTGATCGGCCGCCGTGGTGCCGAGGCCGACCGCATCCGCTCTGACCTCGAGAAGCTCACGGGCAAGCAGGTCCAGCTCAACATCCTCGAGGTCAAGAACCCCGAGATGGACGCCCAGCTCGTGGCCCAGGGCATCGCGGAGCAGCTGTCGAGCCGCGTCTCCTTCCGCCGTGCCATGCGCAAGGGCATGCAGAGCACGATGAAGGCCGGTGCCAAGGGCATCCGCGTCCAGGTCTCGGGTCGCCTCGGCGGCGCCGAGATGAGCCGCACCGAGTTCTACCGCGAGGGACGCGTGCCCCTGCACACCCTGCGTGCCGACATCGACTACGGCTTCTACGAGGCCCGCACCACCTTCGGTCGCATCGGCGTCAAGGTCTGGATCTACAAGGGCGATGCCCCCACGAGCCGCGCTGAGCGCGAGGCCGCGGCTGCTGCCGCGCGACTCGGTCAGGCGCGCCGTCCCGATCGTCCGCGTCGTGATGGCGGCCGTGACGGCGAGGCGGTGGCGGCGGAGGCCGTTGTCGCGGTCGAGGAATCCGTCGCTCCCGCAGCACCGGAAGGCGAGGTCTGATCATGCTGATTCCCCGCAAGGTCAAGCACCGCAAGCAGCACCACCCCGGTCGCAGTGGAGCGGCGAAGGGCGGCACCGAGATCACGTGGGGCGACTACGGCCTCCAGGCCATCGAGCCCGCCTACGTCACCAATCGCCAGATCGAGGCCGCTCGTATCGCCATCACGCGTCACATCCGTCGTGGTGGCAAGGTGTGGATCACGATCTTCCCGGATCGCCCGTTGACCAAGAAGCCTGCCGAGACCCGCATGGGCTCCGGCAAGGGCTCGCCCGAGTGGTGGGTGGCCAACGTCAAGCCCGGTCGCGTGATGTTCGAGCTGTCCTACCCCAACGAGAAGGTTGCGGTCCAGGCACTCACGCGCGCCATGCACAAGTTGCCCATGAAGTGCCGCATTGTGCGTCGCTCGGACACGGTGGAGGTCTGATGGCTGCCGGCACGTCATCCCAGGAATTCCGCGGCCTGACCGACGAGGAACTCGTCACGCGATTGCGCGAGGCCAAGGAGGAGCTGTTCAACCTGCGCTTCCAGGGCGCGACCGGTCAGCTCGAAAGCCACGGGCGGCTGCGCGCTGTCCGCAAGGACATCGCCCGCCTCTACACCGTGATGCGCGAGCGCGAGCTCGGCATCACGCCCGTCGAGCACGTCGGCGGTGCCGCATGAGCAACGAGAAGGTGACTGTGAGCACGGACGCCAGGACAACCCGCAAGGTCCGCGAGGGCTACGTGGTGAGCGACAAGATGGACAAGACCGTCACGGTCGCTGTCGAGGATCGCTTCAAGCATCCGCTCTACGGCAAGGTGGTGCGCCGCACCAGCAAGCTGAAGGCTCACGACGAGCAAAACGCCTGTGGCGTCGGCGACCGGGTCCTCCTGATGGAGACGCGTCCGCTGTCGTCGACCAAGCGCTGGCGCGTCGTCGAGATCCTCGAGAAGGCCAAGTAGGGGAGCTGTCGTGATCCAGCAAGAGTCCCGTCTCCGTGTCGCCGACAACACCGGCGCCAAGGAGCTCCTGTGCATCCGCGTGCTTGGCGGCTCCGGCC
>JBJTIQ010000067.1:0-6351 GCA_046095085.1 Actinomycetota bacterium
TGCCAAGGGTGTCGGGGAGTGCGCGACCGTGGGCGGCCCGGCCGCCTTCGTCAATGCGGTCATGAACGCCATCGAGCACACCGGAGTTCGCAACGTCGACATGCCGCTCATGCCCAACCGGGTCTACGAGGCCCTGCAGACTGGCCAAGACGTCTCCGGTGCTCCGCCGGTGAAGGGGGAGTGACGCCATGATCATCACCCAGTCCTTCGACATCGACCAGCCGGTCGACAAGGTGTGGGAGTTCTTCGACGACGTTCCGCTGGTGGCCGCCTGCGTCCCCGGCGCGGACCTCACCAACAAGATCGCCGACGACCACTACCAGGGCGACGTCGTGATCTCAGCGGGCCCGGTGAAGCTCGAATTCACGGGAGAGCTCAAGATCACGAGTCGCGACGAGGTCAAGAAGGCCCTCGTGCTCGACGGTGTGGGCGCCGACAAGAAGGGCCGGGGCAATGCCTCGACCGTCCTTGACGTCACCTTGCAGCCCATGGGCGGCGCGTCCACTCGCGTCAATATCGCGATGGACCTGCAGATCTCGGGCGCGGCCGCACAATACGGCCGCGGGCTCGTGCAGGACGTCACCGGCGTACTCATCGACCAGACCGCTGGGTCCATGAAGGTGCGCATGCAGGCGCTCGCCCAGGGGCAGGATCCCTATGCGGTGGGCGGTCCCAAGGCTGCCAGCGGCATCGCGATCGGCCTGACGGCCTTCATGCGCGCGGTCAAGCGCGTCTTCGGCCGGTTCTTCCTTCCCTACAAGCCGGCACCGAGCCGGTAGAGCGGAGGCATGTCATGAGCCTATGGATGATCGGCAACCTGATCCTGCTCATCGTGATCGTGCCGGTGCTCGTCGCCCTGCTCAACCGCCTCCTCGCGGCGACCGAGCGGATCCGCGGCGCCACCGATGACACTCTCGCCGGAGGGGTCGCGCTTATCGGGGAACTCCACAACACCCCGGAGTTGCTCGAGACCACCGACGAGGTCATCAAGGAAGTTGCCAATGGAGCGGTTCGCTACGCGGGCCCCGTCTCGAAGCTGTTGGGCTAGGAGGTCCCCGTGCCAATCGAAGCCATCGTCACATTGATCCTCGGTGCGCTCATCATCGCGGCCGCGGCCATCGGCTTGCTCCGCGTCATCTTCCACCTCGCAGCGACCTCCAAGTCGCTGGCCGCACTCGACGGAGGCGTCAAGGTGATCGTCGCCCAGACGTCGACCGTCCCGCCCGTCGTCTCGTCCGTCAACGCAAGCCTCGCCCCGGTGCGAAGCTTCGCGGAATCGATCTAGGAGGTCACGTGGACTTCACCGGACACGAAGGCTGGCTGATCGGCTACATCATCGGCCTGGTCGTCGTCCTGGCCGTGGTCGCCCTGGTGGTGCCGATCTTGATCCTCGCCGCGCGCATCGGCAATCAGGCCGGCAGCATCCTGCAGGGACTGCAGCAGGCCGAGATCAACACCGCTGGGCTTAAGGGCCTCAACGAGACCATCGCATCCGCGCTCGCCATCATCGATGGCCTCAAGCGCGGCCGTAACCGGCTGGGAGGCTGACATGGATCCCCAGGTCGAACAACTCTGGCAGACGGCCAACATCCTCGGCATCGTCGTCGTCGTTGCCGTCGCCGCGCTGCTGACCATCCTGGTCATCCTGGTGGCCCGCATCCGCAAGCGTGTCGCCGCCATCAAGGCGACGCTCATCGCCGCGCAGGCCAACACCGCCGACACCGCGCTGATCACCGCCACCGGCGGGGGCGTCGAACTCGTGCTCCAGGAAGGCCTGGAGCACCACCTCTTCCTCGGCCGCGTCCTCGACAAGGTGCGGTCATGAGCGCCAGTGCGCTGGCGTGGTGGTCAGTAGCCGACATCGTGGCCCTCATCGCGGGCCTGGCCATCTACCTCTACATCGTCGGCTCGCAGCTCAAGGCCGTCGCCACCGACCTCGAAGAATGCGCCGATCTCGTGTGGCAGATCAAGAAGGACGCCGAGGCGATCGAGCCCGGCCTGACGTCGATCAACACGACCGGTCGTGTCGTGGCCGGTGCCCTGCCACTGCTCTACGGGATGGGCGAGGGAATCGTCGTCGGGGCGACCTACCAGCACGACGAGCACGTTGCCGATGGTGTGGCACGCCCCGTCATGGGCACGCGCCGCACCCGCCTGATGGAGGGCGTGGGAGTCAACCTCGACTGACGCTAGCCGCTTTGACCTGCCGACGGGCCGGGACCCTCACTGCTGGGGGTCGCGGCCCGTTGTCAATGGGTCGGTGACGGGCGTGGCGTATTCGCCGATCCACTCGTCCTTCCAGGCCTGGTCGAACTTCTCCAGGTTGCAGCTTGGGTCGTAGATGGCGATGAGCTCGCGGGCGATCTGCTCGCGATGGGCTCGTGTGCCGCCGGGGACCTCCAGCCAGCACGCATGGAGGTTGAACTTGCCGTCGGCGCGCTTGACCCAGGCGGCCGACCGGGGGTGGCGAAAGGGAAAACCCTCGGTCGTGAGGTCGTCGGAGTGGCCGACGTAGATCACCGCGAACTCCTGTGGGCGCTGGGGATTGCCCTTGGCGAGGATCGCGTAGACGGCAGGCACGGGTGGCGGGGTCCAGCCAGCCAGGGATCGGGGGCCCTCGAAGGAGTAGCCCGCGAGGCTGCCGAGACGAATCACCTCAGGCGTCCAGGTCGCCGTAGTCGTCATCCTCGCCGATGGTCTCGGCGCGCGCCACGGGCCAGGCGGGGAGCGAGGTGCTGGCCACCGCGCGATTGAACTGCTCGAGGGCGATCTCGACCGCCTCGTCGGATGTCTCGGCATTGACGATGATCTGGGCGCCGTAGCTCATGGTGCCGAAGCCGGAGGCAATGCCGCCCAGGCCGGCCACAGCGTCGGCGAGCTCGACCACCTCATCGAGAGTGACCTCGCGATCGCCCTCCGCCTGCAATGAGACGCTGAACCTCATGGCTAACCCACCTTCGATAGACGAGCGGCTAGGCGCTCGAGGCTAGCGAGGTTGTGCCCCGAGTGCACCTCGTCGATGTAGGGGTCGGCGACGATCATGCCAAGGGAGGCGGGCACGTAGTCGACGACATCGCCCTTGTGGGGGTTGACCCAGATGATCCGGTGGGCCAAGCGGCCGAGAGTCTCCATCGACTCCTCCAGCGCCAAGGGGTCACCGCGGTCGAGGCCGTCGGAGCAGATCACGACGATGGCTCCTCGTCCGAGTCGCGAACGCCGTGCCTCGCGGGTGAACTGCCGCAGGCTGTCGCCGATGCGGGTGCCGCCGTCCCAGTCGAGCACGGCCTCGCCGGCGATCCGCATGGCGTCGTCGGGATCGCGTCGGTCGAGTGCCTTGGTGATGCGGCTCAAGCGGGTGCCGAAGCAGAAGACGTCGACCTTGGCGTTGGCCCGCCGGGCCGAGTAGGCAAACTGCAGGAGGTTGCGCGAGTAGTCGGCCATCGAGCCTGACACGTCGAGGATGAGCACGAGGGGACGCAGGCGGTGACGACGCTTCTTGTAGGCGAGGTCGCGCGGCTCGCCTAGCGTGCGCATGGTGTCTCGGGCCATGCGACGCATGTCGAGCGTGGCGCTCCGGCGGGCGCGCATGGTGCGGTGCGTGCGCTTGCGCGGTGGGGTCACGCGCATCTGCGACATGAGGCGACGCAACTGGCGGAGTTCGTCGTCCGAGCACTCGGAGAACGCCTTGTGGCGATATACCTCGGACGTGCTGGCGAGGTAGCCGAGCTTGGCCTCCTCGGGGCTGATCTCACCGGGGAGACCCTCCTCGGTGTTGGGAATCTCGAGGGTTGCCCCGGCAGTGGCGGAGGAGCGCATCGTGCGCTTGCGCTCGTCGTCTGACGCCGGGTTGGCGTCGAGGAAGAAGCGCTGGAAGACCGCGTTGTAGACGGGGACGTGGTCGCGGCGACGGACGAGCGTGGCGCGCCCCGACCAGTAGACATCCATGACATCGGTCACGTCGAGCGAGGCGGTGCCGGCGCAGAACGAAAGAATGTCGTCGGTGCCTACCGGCAGGCCGGCCCCGCGCAGGGCATGCCCGAACTCCACCAAAAGTGCGTCGAATCCGTCGGGAGGCGACTGGGGTTCAGGCGACGACATCCTGGATGCTCTTCGTCGCGTATTCGAGATCGTCGCGATCCTTCACCACCGCGCCGAGGGTGTCGATGGCGGCATCGTCTGTCAGCGTGTCGACGCCGAGGGCATCGAGGCTCTGGGCCCAGTCGATGGTCTCGGCGACACCGGGGGGCTTCTCGAGGTCCATCTCGCGCAGGCGATTGACCGCCGCCACCACCTGACCTGCGAGCGCGGCACCGACGTCGGGCAGCCTCGTGCGGACGATCTCGACCTCGCGATCGGGCGGCGGGAAGCCGATCCAGGTGTAGAGGCACCGGCGCTTGAGCGCATCGTGGAGCTCGCGGGTGCGGTTGGACGTCAGGATCACGATGGGCCGCGTCTCGGCGCGGATCGTGCCGACCTCGGGGATGGTGACCTGGAAGTCGCCGAGAAGCTCCAGGAGGAAGGCCTCGAACTCGTCGTCGGCTCGGTCGATCTCGTCGATGAGTAGGACGCACCGATCGCCCGCCTGCACCGCCTGGAGCAGCGGGCGTTCGAGCAGGAAGCGCTAGCCGAAGAGGTCATCGTCAGAGGTCGCGGCATCGGCCTGGCTCATGGATCGGATGTGGAGCATCTGCCGGGCGTAATCCCACTCGTAGAGCGCGTGGTGCACGTCGATGCCCTCGTAGCACTGCAGGCGGATGAGGTCGCGTCCGAGCATCGCGGCCAGCGTGCGGGCGAGTTCGGTCTTGCCTACGCCGACCTCGCCCTCGAGCAGGAGCGGCTTGCCGAGCTTGAGGGATAGCAGGAGGGCCGTGGCCAGGCCGCGGTCGGCGATGTAGCCCTGGTCGCGTAGGACCGCCGTGAGGTCGGGGACGGTCAGATCAGCGGGGGACGTGGTCATGGCGGCCGTCAGTCGTTGCCGAAGACGAGGTCGGCCAGCGAGCTGGAGCCGAGCTTGCCCTCGCGGGCCAGGGTGTTGCGCCAGGCCGTGGCCAGGTCGCCGCCCTCCTCGGCGTAGCCGTCGAAGGTGACGTCCTTCATGTTGCGGCATGCCTTAGTGGGGCTGCACTCGGCGTCGAGGTCGTCGAAGGAGCCTGGGACTCCCTGCCACACCGCACGGAGCGCCTCGGCTGGGCCCTGAGCGTCGTCTGCCATGGAAGCCTCCTCGTTCACCGTGAGGGTAACAGCGCCCCAGGGCACGCGCAGATCGGCGACGAGCCCTAGCGGGCCCCGGTGGGAGCGTCGGGAGCCGGGGGACGGCAGGCCACCGCGACGAGGGCACCGTCGGCGATCCAGTCGCCCGCGGCATGGGGCAGCACGAGGACGTCGCCCCGAGAAACCGCGAGGGTCTCAGTGGGGGTCGTGATCGTGCCGGCCCCGTCGAGGATGGCCACGACGGCGAACCCGGCGTCCACCGTGACGGGGGCGTCTGAGGTGTCCAGGTGCTGGGCCCGGAAGTAGGCGTCGGCCTCGCGGGGGAGTGCCGAGGTCAGCCCTGCTCGGGCAATGTCCTCCCGGCGCACGACGAGGCGATCGAGGTCGGAATCGCTGACGGCCGAGGTGTCGACGGCCTGCAGCGCGACGTCAAATCCCAGGCCGAGATGCCCGTCGCGGTCGCCATCGACCGCGAAGTCCTGCCACTCCAGCAGGATGGACAGGTCGGTGGGCTCCTGGAGCTCGAGCACGAAGACGCCCTCCTGCACGGTGTGCGGGAGGCCGGCCGGCACGAGCATGGCGTCGCCTGCGCGCACCTCTCGCGTGCGCAGGGAATCGAGAAGCCCCTGGCTGTTGTGCGCGGCGACCATGGCGGCCACATCGGCCAGAGCCATCGACTCGGCGAATCCGACGCCGACTCGCGCGCCCGGGGGCGCATCGAGGACGTACCACGCCTCCGTCTTGCCATGCGCGAGCCCGAGGTGCGTGCGGGCGAACTCGCGGTTGGGGTGCAGGTGCACGGGGAGGCGCTGCCCGAGGTCGAGGAACTTCACCAGGACCTCTACCGAGGTGCCGTAGCGGTCGACGTGCGCTGGGCCAAGCCACGCGACGGGGTCGGCAATCACGGCGTCGCGCAGGTAGCGCCCGTCGGGCAGGACGCTGAGCCCCTGGACCGGGTCGCCGAAGCGCGTGGTCGTGGAGCCCAGCCACTCCTCGGGCCGCTGGGGTCCCCCGGGGCCCTGGCGCAATGCGCCGATGCGATCGCCGCCGCGGTAGAAGTGGTCGAACTGGTTGACCGGGAGGAGCACTGGCGAAGGAGTCGTCACCGCTCCATGGTCGCATCTCCCGGGGGATAGGGTG
>JBJTIQ010000068.1:0-4600 GCA_046095085.1 Actinomycetota bacterium
GAGTCAGCCCAGGGAGCGGCCACGGCGACACGCTACTCGCGCGAAGACCCATCGAGGTTCGTGCGTCCTCTTGCAATACCTACCCGCGAGTAGCATCATGAGGCTACCGGCCGGTACTACCGGTGGGTAGCCACGGCGATCACGAGGAGTAGCCATGTCGCACTACAGGGCCAATCTGCGAGACATCGAGTTCAACCTCTTCGAGGTATTCGGTGCCGCCGCCCGTCTGGGCACCCCGCCCTTCTCCGTCGATCCCGAGACGGCCAAGGACGCCCTGGGTGAGATCGAGCGACTGGCCGTCGGTCCGCTCGCGGATTCCTATCTCTCCTCCGACCGCAATCCGCCCGTCTACGACCCCGCCACGTGCAGCGTCACGATGCCTGAGGACTTCAAGAAGTCGTTCCGCGCGCTGATGGACTCCGAGTGGTGGCGCCTCGACCTGCCCGAGCACATGGGCGGGGCGGGATCGTCTCCGTCACTGCGGTGGGCCGCCGCCGAGATGTTCCTGGGAGCGAATCCCGGCACATTCCTCTACATGTCAGGCCCCGGCTTCGCCGCCATCCTCGATCGCATCGGCAACGACGACCAGAAGCGCTGGGGTCAGCTCATCGTCGACAACGAGTGGGGCGCCACCATGGTGCTCACCGAGCCCGACGCTGGATCCGACGTAGGAGCCGGCCGCACGAAGGCCTTCCCGAACGACGACGGCACCTGGCGCATCGAGGGCGTCAAGCGCTTCATCACCTCGGCCGAGCACGACATGGCCGACAACATCGTGCACCTCGTCCTTGCGCGCCCCGTAGGCGTCGAGGGCGTTGGCGGCCCTGGCACCAAGGGCCTGTCGCTCTTCCTCGTGCCGAAACACCACGTCGACCTCGAGACCGGTGAGATCGGCGAGCGCAATGGCGTCTACGCCACCAACGTCGAGAAGAAGATGGGCCTGAAGGTGTCAACCACCTGCGAGCTCACTTTTGGCGAGAAGGAGCCGGCGGTGGGCTGGCTCGTGGGCGACGTACACGACGGCATCGCGCAGATGTTCATGGTCATCGAAAACGCCCGCATGATGGTGGGCACCAAGGCGATCGCCCAACTCTCAGCTGGCTACCTCGCCGCCCTCGGCTACGCCAAGACTCGCGTGCAGGGCGCAGATCTGCCTCAGATGATGGACAAGACGGCACCGCGCGTGACGATCATTCATCATCCTGACGTACGCCGTGGCCTCATGCTGCAGAAGTCCTATGTCGAGGGCATGCGCGCACTCGTGCACTACGCGGCCATGTGGCAGGACCTCATCATGATGGCCAAGGCGGGTGCCGACGGCATCGATCTCGACATGGCCGAGCGCGTCAACGACCTCCTGCTGCCCATCGTCAAGGGCGTCGGCTCGGAGCGCTCCTACGAGCTCCTCGCCACGTCACTTCAGACCTTCGGCGGATCCGGATACCTCCAGGACTACCCCGTGGAGCAGTACATCCGCGACGCCAAGATCGACACCCTCTACGAGGGCACCACGGCGATCCAGGGCCTGGACTTCTTCTTCCGCAAGATGATCCGCGACCAGTTCAAGGCCATCTTCTACCTGGCCGCGCAGATCACCGAGACGGTCAAGGGAGATGCCGGCAACGGCGTTCTCGCGGCCGAGCGCGAACTCCTGGGCAAGGCACTCGAAGACGTCCAGGGCATGATCGCCGCCCTCGGCGGCTGGGCCATGGCGTCCCAGGAAGACTCCACACAGATCTACAAGGTCGGCCTCAACACGACGCGGCTTCTCCTGGCTTCCGGCGACCTCGTGATCGGCTGGCTGCTGCTGCGCCAGGCCGAAGTCGCCCTTGCCGCACTCGAGGCGGGTGCCTCGGGCAAGGACAAGGACTTCTACGAGGGCAAGGTCCTGACCGCGAAGTGGTTTGCGCAAAACCGGCTTCCGCTGCTCGCCGCAGAGCGCGCGGTGGCCGAGGCGACCGACGACGCGATCATGACGCTGCCGGAGACTGCCTTCTAGGTCACCGCGTACCCTCGAGGTGTGAGTCGACTCATCGCTCTCCTGGGGTTCATGCTGCTGCTCTTCGCCGGGGCTGGAGCAGCGCAGGCGCACTCCGACCTCGTGTCTTCGTCTCCCGAAGACGGTCGGGTGCTCGATGCACCGCCCCCCGAGTTGACCTTCACGTTCAACGAGGACCTGATGCCCGACTTCGTCAACTTCATAGCCACAAATGAGGCAGGCGACGTCACCGAACTCGTCGTGACGGGAGTCAACGGGCCGACAGCCACAGTCGAGTGGCCCGCAGATGCACCCGGCGGCGAGTGGATCGTCGACTACCGCGTCGTCTCCCAGGATGGTCACCCCGTCGAGGGTGGCATTGCCTTCACCTACACGGCCGCGTCCCCGACGCCCACCAGCTCGAGTCCGACGCCAAGCCCCACGACCTCATCTGCGCAACCTGAGCCGTCGACCTCCTCCCCTGAGCCAACGTCGCAGGCGCCCTCTCCCTCGGCCGTCCCAGCGTCGGAATCCTCCGGACCTGACACCGCTTGGATCATCGCCATCGTTGCTGTGGGCGTACTCATCGTCGTTGCTGCAGTTGGAATCCTTGCGAGACGGCGCGCTTCCTGAGATGACCGCGACCAAGGCCGACCGCGAACCGCGCAACGCGCGGTCGGATCGCGCTCACCCGCGCATCGCATTGATTGCCATCGGCGCGCTGGTGCTGGGACTTGCTGCCCTATCGATCTCACTCACGATTGCCGATGGGGCTTACGAGACTCCGCAGGCGGGACTTCCGGATCCGGGCCCGCTGGTCGGTTGGGGTCTTCCCATCGTCCGCTTCCTCACCGACCTGGCCGGCATCCTCACCGCGGGCTGGCTCATCGGGGCGGCGTTCCTTGATCCGCATGGCAAGGGCGGTGTCGTCTCGCCAACGGGTCGAGCCGATCTCATGAGAGCCGTGACGGCCGCTGGCGTATGGGCGGTCCTCGCCCTACTCCAGATGTTCCTGCTGCTCGCGCAGGTGCTCGGCGTCTCGCTCGATCGGGCCCTGACACCCGAGGTGGCCGCCACCTATGCATGGGAGATCCCGAGCACGCGTGCCCTCGCCATGGTCGCGGTGCTCGCCGTAGTCATCGCGGTTGGCTGCCTCTTCACCGCCACTCTCGGACAGTCCGCGCTCTGGACGGTTCTAGCCGTGGTGGCGATGGCGCTCCCAGCGCTCGCCGGACACGGCGCTGGCCTCGGTGATCATGCGCTCGCCGTTAGCGCGGGCCTGTCGCATGTCGCGGCCGCGACGGTGTGGATCGGGGGCCTGATCGTCCTGGCCTTCCATGGTCTTCGACGAGACGCCGGCTACGACGATCCGGGTGCGCTGGCGGTGGCTGCTCGGCGCTTCGGCGTGACCGCACTCGTGTGTGTGCTCCTCCTTGCGGCGAGTGGCGCGGCGAATGCCTACACGCGTCTGGACACGCCTGACCAACTCCTCAGCACCGGCTATGGCCAGGTCACGCTGGCAAAGATCATCCTGCTCGTCATCCTCGTCGGGGTCGCGGCAGTCATACGCCGACGCCTCATCCCCCGGCTGAGCACAGACGGTCGCGCTCGGGCCTTCTTGCGGCTTCTGGGTGTCGAAGTATCGCTGCTGGTCATCTCGATTGCACTCGGCGTGACGCTGGCGATCAGCCCCTACCCACGCATCGAGTCGCTACTGCCCACCTACGGCGAGTCACTTCTTGGCTTTCCCTATCCACCCGCGCCGACCGCGGCCAACGTGATCCTCGGCTTCCGTCTTGAGCCCATCTTCCTCATCGGGATGCTCACGCTGGCGGGTCTGTACATCGCCGGGGTCATCTCGCTGTATTCGCGTGGCGACAAGTGGCCGTGGGGCCGCACCATCAGCTGGTTGATCGGCGTCAGCCTCGTCATCTGGACCACCAATGCTGGCATTGCCGTCTACTCGCAGGTGTCGATCGGGCTGCACATGGTTCAGCACATGACCATGTCGATGCTGGCGCCGATGTTCCTGGTGCTGGGAGGTCCCTTCACGCTGGCGCTTCGTGCGCTGCCTCCCTCGACAAACGGTCGGTGGGGCGCTCGCGAGTGGATTGTCTGGGGGCTCCACTCGACGATCGCCAAAGTCGTGACGAACCCGATCTTCGTCTTCGTGGTGTTCAGCATGAGTCTCTTCGCGCTGTACTTCACGCCGCTGCTGCCATGGCTCATGGGCAGCCACATAGGTCACCTGAGCATGCAGTTGCACTTCATCCTGGCCGGCTATCTATTTGCGTGGATCGTCATGGGCGTCGACCCCGTGCCCAAGCCGCTGCCCTACTGGGCAAAGTTCGGACTCATCCTGCTCATGGTGGGCGTGCACGCGTTCTTCGCCATTGTCATCATGATGGGCACTCAGCCCGTGGCCGAGGAGTGGTACGGCATCGTCCGGCCCGACTGGGCGAGCGATCCGCTCCAGGACACGAAGTTCGGTGGGCAGATCGCCTGGGGTATCAGCGAGATTCCCATGCTCTTCATGATCTTGACCGTCGCCTGGCAGTGGATGCGCAGCGAAGAGCGTGCCGCTCGTCGGCATGACCGTCAGGCGGATCGCGACGGCAACGC